>DAOVYU010000302.1 GCA_030635465.1 Bacteroidales bacterium
GAACCAGGGAAATGCCGCTGGTTTACTGGGACTGGATTATAAGGATATGATTCGGATTGAATTCCATTAATGAAAGAATAGATAAGCCATCATTATGGCTGCAATAATCCCCACAAAATCAGCAATTAATCCACAGGTTACTGCATACCTGGTCTTTTTAATTCCAACCGATCCAAAATAAACAGCGATGACATAAAAAGTTGTGTCTGTTGAACCCTGGACGGTAGAAGCTACTCTTCCCACAAAAGAATCTGCGCCATATGTATCCATTGCATCCACCATCATTCCTCTTGCACCACTTCCGCTTAACGGTTTCATCAGGGCAGTTGGAAGTGCTTCAATAAAGTCTGTATCTATAGCCATTGCTGCAAACGTATATCGTATTCCATCAATTAGCATATCCATTGCACCAGAAGCTCTAAAGGCTCCTATTGCAACCAATATCGCCACTAAAAACGGGATGATCTTAATAGCTACCTGAAATCCTTCCTTTGCTCCTTCAATAAAGGTCTCATAGATATTAACCTTTTTCCGTATACCCAATAGAATAAATAAAATGATAATAGAGAACAACAGTACATTGCTGAACAAAGATGAAATTCCTGCAATACTCTCTTTTGGTAATGTTGAGAAATAATATATAATTCCGGCAATCAGCAATGTTAAGCCACCCAGATATGCCAATATGGTTTTATTTAACAGGTTGATCTTTTGATAAAGGGCAACTGAAATCAATCCTGCAAGAGTTGAAAAATAAGTGGCTAACAAAATGGGAATAAAAATATCAGAAGGATCAGTTGCTCCCATTTGCGCACGGTATACCATTATAGAAATAGGTAAAATAGTTAATCCTGAAGTATTTAATACAAGAAACATGATCATAGCATTGCTTGCCGTATCTTTCTCCTTATTGGATTCTTGCATCTCTTTCATGGCTTTTAAACCAAGTGGTGTTGCAGCATTATCCAATCCCAGCATATTGGCCGAAACATTCATAAAAATAGAAGCAAAAGCGGGATGATTTTTTGGTAACTCTGGAAATAATTTGGCAAAAAATGGTCCAACAAGGCGGGCAAATATTTTAACAATTCCACCTTTCTCTCCAATTTTCATTAAACCCAACCATAATGTAAGAACACCTGTTAAGCCAAGTGAAATAGTAAAACCTGTTTCAGCAGCAGCAAATGTACCGTTCACCATATTTGGGAAAACCTCCATATCACCCAAAAAAATCAACCGGACCAGTCCAACTATAAAAGCGATAAGGAAAAAACCAATCCAAATGTAATTTAAGGCCATAACAGAATCCTTGGAATAAGGCTCGAAAATAATTCAAATTTTTGGCTACCTGACAGTACTAACCAATAGTTTACTAAGATGGAGATGTTAATAATAAATTTCAACACATTAAACTACTTTTAAATAATTCACCCATTTATATGTTAATAACCTTTATCTCATAAATGAATGAGTTTTTAAAAAAAATACTATTTTTATGCGTTCTTAATAAGAAAAAATCTGAAAGTGTGTGTCTATATTTTCATTTATTTTTTAAACATATCGAAAATCTTAAGCAGTTAATTTATGATTAAAAAGGTACTTGTAGCAAACAGGGGTGAAATAGCTGTGCGGGTAATGCGTACTTGCCGTGAATTGGGAATCCAGTCCGTTGCTGTCTACTCTGATGCTGACCGAAACTCGATGCATGTTCGATTTGCTGATCAGGCTTATCATATCGGCCCATCCCCTTCCAATGAAAGTTACCTGGTAATTGATAAGATCATTAAAGCGGCTAAAAAATCCAAAGCTGATGCCATTCATCCGGGTTATGGTTTTTTATCTGAAAATGCAGAATTCTCAGATCGATGTAAAAAGGAAGGTATCATTTTTATTGGACCATCCTCGTATTCTATCTCAAATATGGGTGATAAAATTACTGCCCGTCGAACAATAACCAAAGCTGGTGTTCCAGTAGTTCCTGGCACAACCGATCCATTAACTTCTGAAGATGATGCTTTAAAAGTGGTCAAAGAAATTGGATTACCAGTTATGATTAAAGCTTCAGCTGGGGGTGGTGGAAAAGGAATGCGTCTTGTTAAAAATAATGAAGATATAATCCCTTCAATGAGAGCCGCGAAATCTGAAGCGAAATCAGCTTTTGGTGATGATACTGTTTATGTTGAAAAGTATATTGAATCACCTCACCACATTGAATTTCAAATTCTGGCTGATCGTCATGGTAATGTCATTCACTTGTTCGAAAGAGAATGTTCTGTTCAACGTCGCCACCAAAAAGTTATAGAAGAAACACCCAGTCCTTTAATGAATCCTAAGATTCGTGAAGAAATGGGCAAACATGCTGTAGAGGTTGCCAAAGCTGCAAAATACGAAGGAGCAGGTACCATTGAGTTTATTGTGGATGACAATCTTAATTACTACTTCCTTGAAATGAATACCCGTTTACAGGTTGAACATCCCATAACTGAAAGGGTTGTTGGAATAGACCTTGTTAGGGAACAGATCAACATTGCTAATGGCTTAAAGTTAACATATAAGCAAGATGAGTTCTCCCAAAACGGTCATGCCATTGAATGTCGGATTTATGCTGAAGATCCGGATAATAACTTTCTCCCAAGTCCTGGTCTTATACAACACATTACAGAACCTCTTGGATTTGGTGTCAGGCATGATGGTTATGTTTATGAAGGTTATGAAATCCCGATATATTATGATCCTTTAATCTCAAAATTGATAGTTTGGGGAAAGACAAGGCAGGAAGCCATTGATCGGATGAAGAGAGCACTATTTGCTTATAAGATTACAGGAGTAAAGACTTCTATAAAGTTCCTTGAAAAAATCATGAACACCCCTGATTTCGTAAATGGCAATTATAACACACATTTCATTCAAAATAACAAGAATTTTCTTGAGGCTATTGAAAAATGTCAGGGTGACTGTAAAGCAATGGCTATCATAGCAGCTTTTGCTTTACAGTCAAGCTCAGCAAAGTATTCAATCGGAAAAAAATACGAGCGATTGGAAATTATGTAATAGAAAAAATAGTATGACCCGTTTATAAATAGAATTATTTATGGCTTTAGAAATAAATATTGACGGCAATTCTTCCAGCGTAGAATTACTTAGTAAAGATGGCAACAAACACCAGATTAAAATTGATGGAAAATTGTATAAAGTTGATCTTGTAATGGTAGAGAAAGGAGTTTATTCAATTATTTATAAGAATAAATCCTATAATGTTGAATTGATTCAGGGTCGTGAACCGAAAACATACACCATCAATACCTTATATAATTCCTACGATATAGATATTATGGATGCGGAGGCAAAATATCTGAAAGGGAGAAAACAAGATGAATTGGATGATGATAGCGCAATTTCATCACC
>DAOVYU010000360.1 GCA_030635465.1 Bacteroidales bacterium
GAATTGATACTATGTATTTTGTGATTTTATATTGATTCATAAAGTATAAAATGATTAATTTGGTTTATGTGTTTAATCATGCCGTAACGATTCAACAGGGTCTTGTTCAGCCGCATGTTTAGCCGGCATATAGCCAAAAATAATACCCACAGCAACAGATACCCCAAATGAAATTACAATTGAAATTAATGAAACAATGGTTAAAATATCGGTTATCTTCATAATTACTTTCGATAATCCTATTCCCAGGATGATCCCGATCAATCCTCCAGTAATACTGATTAAAGTAGCTTCTGTTAAAAACTGAAAAACAATATCCTTACGTGTTGCTCCTGTGGCCCTTCGTACCCCAATTTCACGAATACGCTCCATTACTGATGCCAGCATGATATTCATAATGCCTATACCTCCAACTAATAAAGAAATACTTGCAATGGCACCTAATACTATATTGAAAATATCTTTGGTCTTTTGTTCTTGTTTCAAAAGTAATTCCGGTACCTTGATTTCAAAATCTTCAACACTTCCATGACGCCTTAAAAGCATATCTTTTATAATCTTAACAGTAGCTGTTAACTGGCTGCTTTCCTTCACCTGGATAACCATTTTGTCGACCTGGTGATAATTTGAAGCCTCATCCATACCGCTGCTGGAGCTAAATGATGAAAACCCTCTACCTCCATAAAACACCATCGTTTCAGATTCACCATGAATGGACGCCTCTGTAATTGCCGCTCTGTCTTTATATCGTAAGAGTATGGTTTGAATAGGAGCATAAATATTTGCATTGTAATTGCTAATTCCCATATCTTCAGCTCCGGTACCGGCATATTTTCTGCCTTCCAGAACACCAATTACTTTTAACCATAAACTACCACATTTGATAAATTTTCCGATAGGCTCTTCCTGGGAGAAAAACCGGGAAGCTATATTGGGTCCTACAATACAAACTGCTGCACCTGTTTCTGCTTGAGAGCTGGTAAACATATATCCATTTTGTAAATTCAAATTAAATACTTCAAAAAAATCAGGAGTAACACCTGTTAAGGTCGCTGTACCTTTAATGCCATCTTTAATGATCCCTGTTTCATAAATGATTTCCGGGCTTACTTTTTCTACTGTAGGAATGATGGATTTAATACTTACAGCATCTTTTAAAGTTAATCCCGGAGAGTATTTGCTCGTTTTTTCCTTGCCTGCTCCATCTTGATCATTTCCACCAGAGCCATTTCTTGAAACAGGTATAATTACAATATTGTTAACCCCCACTAGTTTCATCTGGTCCAAAATCTCCTGCTGGGCACCATTACCAATAGCCATCATGGCAATAACAGCTGCCACACCAAAAATAATCCCTAAAGCTGTTAATATAGAACGGAACCGGTTGGCAAATACAGCTTCCACAGCAATATTGATTATTTGAAGATATCTTTCCAATTGGTTTAATTTTTAGCTGGTTTTCTTTGGTGTCCTTTTTCCCTTTTATCATCCCTCTTATTAGAAGGTTTTTTCTGATCGAATTCACTATTTGTAGTTTCCGAATTATCATTTGGTGGTTCAGAAACAGCGATAGGCTTACTATATTTTTGAATAATTTCAGAGTCTAATCTTGATAATTTATATTCTGAATATCCTTCCGGAGCTAAAAGGAAAATATTGTCATTTTCTTCAAGTCCTGCTTTGATAATAATTTCATTCTCATTGCTTTTTCCAACAATAACTTGCTGTCGTCTATTACCTGAAACAACATAGGTTATGCTATCCTGTGTGTGAATACACTCAATAGGTATATACAATGCGCTGTCGATCACATCTGTGATGATGATATTTTTGGTTGTCATTGCGGGGCGCATTACCGAATCAAATTCATTCACTTCTATGACCACTTCAAATACTTTAGCATTGGAGTTTTTCATTTGTTCACCGATATTGGCGACTTCAGTAACCAATCCGGTAAATTTCTTTTCGGGGAAGGCGTCTATACCCATATCAACCTTTTGTCCTACTTTTACTTTACTGATATCAATTTCATTTACATACGTTTTTGATACCATTTCAGTTAAATTCGGTAAAGTGGCCACAGCATTGTCCCATGCACTTATTTGTGACCCAATGCCTTGTTTCTGTCCATCCCAGTCCCTTTTGTAGATGACCATACCTGATTTGGGTGCATATACAGTAAACTCAGAAAGAATATCAGCCATTTCGTTATATTTACGCTGGGCTTTGGTCAACTGGCCAGCTACTTCCTGCATGGTTGCATTTGCTTTTTGAAGTCTTAGCTGATAGTTTTTTATTGTCTGATTAAAATTTCTTTCTGCTTTTTCGAGTTCAATTTTTATTTGCCGAATAGTGGTAGGAGGTTCATATGCAGATTGTTCCAGTTCAATCTTCTTTTCTTCCAACGCATATTCCAGGTTGATTAGTTCATCTCTTAAGCTTCTAAGTTCCAGTGTTGTATCCAGTCTTGTTTTTGTAAATTGAGTTTCAAGCTGTTCAAGTTCTAATTCCTGGTCCTTCATTTTATTAGTGAGTTCTGCTTTATCGAGAGAAGCGACATAATCTCCTGAATCAACTACAGTACCATCAGGAACAATATCTTCAATTTTTACATTCCATATCCTGACATTTCTTAATTTACTGGGCCCGTATATTTTTTCTGAACTTTTTGCCTCCAGTTCACCAGTAGTGGTAACTGCAATTTTGAATTCACCTGATTGCACTTTTACCTTAATGGTTTCGGTTGCAGTACCATCAGAACCAAAAATGAAATACATTACAATGATAACCGCAAGTATCACCCCGATGCCGATTGTTAGTTGCTTTTTCATCTGTTTAATTTTTTTGTTCTTAGAATGTTACAAAAAATTTGTAATACATTCAGCCCCGAAGGGATCACTAAGTGAGAACTCACATGAATTTGTTTTAATC
>DAOVYU010000189.1 GCA_030635465.1 Bacteroidales bacterium
AAATCCACCTATTTCCAACTGGGCTTTCCCAGAAAGAATAATGATAAAAAAAACGAATAGAATTGCTAATTTTTTCATAAACCGCCGCAAAAATATAAATTTATTTTTGATCAGGCACTATTGACTTTACCTGAATGACTGATAAACCTTAAGTTGGTCAATTTCTTAAATCAATTCCCCAAAGCAATTTTTCTCTAATTGTCTTAAAATAGCTTTCGTTCTCCAATTGCAATAGATTTACTTTAAATTCTTCTTTCAATAAGGATAATTCCATTGAAGCATCAATTGCCTGTGAGCGGGAATCAAGACTTACAAAAAACTCCTTTATTCTCCCAGTCACTTTTATCCTTATTTCGCTGCTGTCTGGGATAACGATGGGTCGTACAGTTAAATTGTGTGTGGCTATCGGTGTAATCACAAAGTTTTGTGAGCGTGGAAGAATAATAGGGCCACCATTACTTAAAGAATATGCTGTAGACCCAGTAGGTGTTGAAATGATTAGACCATCAGCCCAATATGAATTCAGCAATTCACCATTAACAAATGCCTGAATTTTGAGCATAGAAAATGGATCTTTTTTATACACAGTACATTCATTCAATGCATAATTTAATCCCCCAAAAATGTTTTCACTGGTTTCAAGTCTTATCAATATACGATGATCCAACTTATACTGCTTTTGCATGAAATGTTCTAATGCAGCATCAATCTGATCTTTGGAAACTGAAGACAGAAAGCCCATCCTACCCAGGTTAATACCTAAAATGGGGATGCCTGAATCCTGTACATATGTAATGGTATCGAGAAGTGTACCATCGCCACCTATTGAAAAAAGAAAATCTGCTTTATTTCTTAAGCCTTCATTGCTATTAAAATATGATAGTTCCGATTTAGTCGTTATCTCATTTTTTATTTTTTGATAAAAGGGTTCGTAGAACATTAGTGATACTTGATAACTTTCCAGTTTATCAACTATTTGTTGAATGTATTCCCTGTTTTCAGACGTATAAGCTTTACCAAAAATTGCAACCTTCATTTAAAGCTGGCTTTATAAATTGAATTCAAAATCAATTATTTGCAAGATTACAAAATAAAAAAGAAAGTGTTAACAATTTAACATTTATTATGATCATAATAATTCATGATATAAAAGGAAAATATTGACCAGGAAGATATCTATATAGAAGGCATAAAATGAATAAAAAACCCGGATTCACCCATTTTATTAAATGAGTATTCAAAGCGAACCACAAAATCATAATATGTCACAAGATCGAGGCCAATTCCATATCCAAGGATTAGTTCATTCGATAAAGGATTATAAACATTTTTTCTGGTATCGGAAACATACGCAACATCAGCAAAAACGTTCAGGTATAAAGCCCAGTATAACTTACTGAACTTTTCTGAGGGAATAAAATTAAAATTATGAACCCTGGTCGGAACCAGAACAAACTTGACATTATTTTTCAAAAGAGCATAATGCATTCCATCAATTACATAATATTCATATCCTCGTGCAAAATCCCTATTATAACCTAACCCACGTTGATAATAATACGGTTGATGCCAGAAAGGTGATACTTTTCCAGTAAAACCTGTTGCATAATAGAATCGCTCCTTTAGTTTGAAGTATTTTCTGAAATTGGCTTTAATATATAGTGTATTGACAGAAGAATTAGGCATCAATCCAAGTCCTGACTTTTTTGTTTCTGCATCAAAATAATACCCATTTAAAGGATATTGTTTATAATCGCGGTGATCGAGCCGGTATTGATAGAACAAACTTAAATATTGATTTTGATTTGCGGTATCAAAGTTATAATCAGGATTTCTAAACAGAACTGAATCTGTAACTCTTAAGTCTTTATACTCCAGTTTAAACCAGTTGGTCGAATAAATCCCTTTTCTGTGAAATGCTTCTGTATATACAAAAATTTCTTTTTTGGGATATCCTGATTCACTTTTGTAATAAAATTCCCTGTTTCCTTCAAGTTCTTGTTCACCATCAGGTGATACTATCGTGTCGAAAGAATTATAAGTCATCTCATGGTTCTGGGTCCATCCACCTGCAAAGCCAATTCCCCAGGTTTGTTTTTTATTGATATAAGGAATTTGATACGAAAGTTCATATCTCTGGTCATATCCAAACCGGGCATATAAAACCAATTTTTCGCGTCGTCCCCTGAAATTATTCCAGGTAAGAAACATACCATAGTTTAATCTGCTCCAATCCCATTTTTTCAACCATTCATTAAAATTTCGGTCGGCTAACTCCAAAATTGGAACAGGCCAGATATACCATCGCTCAATAAACTGAAATGTAATATCCAACTGATTGGAGCTATGTTCAACAGGTATAGAATCGTATGTAACAAAGTTAAATAAGGATGTATTGAAAAGGTTTTTTTGGCTTTGTTGTAATAATTCGCTTAACTCTTTAAGCGGGATGGTATCATTTTCCTGAATTAACAATTCACGACTGATGATTCGTTCTTTTGTAATTTTATTTCCAATGAATGAAATATTCCTGATAATTACATTTTCGGGCATATTTAGTGAATCAGGATCAACCGATTCATTTCCATATCCTTCTGTTGCAACAAATGCATTCAGATAAAGATACAGTCCAAAAAGTGTAATAATCCATCTCATTTACTTCTTAAATATTAAGATAATTCATCAAAGAATCATAGCGATCACGTAAATCATTATACATTTCCTCATCCTCAGTGTATGTAGCTTTGATAATATAATTGTACCTGTTAAAAGCCTGAAGTATCGCTTGAATCTCCATTGCACTCACCTTAATGGTCACTTCCAGCTTTGTTGAGTTTTTATCAGATGTTACATACAAACTCAAAATCTTTGCATCATTCGATTCAACTATTTGAGCAATTTGAGATAATACGTAATCATTTTGATTTAGTTCCAGCAATATAATGGCTCCAGGATTACCTACTGCAGCAAAACTACCAATGTGTTGAATCAGTGTATGTATACTTATACATCCATTATAGCGTCCTTTTTCGTCAAGCACAGGCAGAAGTGGAAGATTTTCGGCTGACATTGTTTTAATTACCTCATAAATATGCTGATTTTCATTCACATATACATTCTGATAGGTGATGTTTTGTTCAGACAATGGTTTGTCTGGATCTTTCATATTAAACACCTGCATTTCAGTAATTAAACCCAAATAATTCCCATTGTCTACAACTGGTAGTATAGACAGTTTATCTTCATCCATAAAATATAAAACATCCGATCCGGTATTGTTTGTATCAACAACGGAGGCTAAATCTGTCAAAAGTTGTTTTGCAATCATATTGAATTGTATAAATGAATTCTATTATTTAAACCGCTATGCGAAAAAAATGTTATAATTATAAATTTACTAAACTACATTCTAATTAAGTCGATCGATAATCATTTTCTGTTTTTTCCCAATAATCATCAGATAATATACTCAGATAGTTTTCGTACCTCGAAAGACTAATTGCTCCCATTTTCAGGGCCTTTATTACCGCACACTCAGGTTCATGAGTGTGGGAGCAATTATTGAACTTACAATCGTGCATAAATTTTCGCATCTCAGGGAATCTTTCTGCTACTTCTTTGCGATCAAATTCAATAAGTCCAAATTCCTTAATTCCGGGTGTATCAATGATAAATCCACCAAAGGAAAGTTTAAACATTTCTGCAAATGTAGTGGTATGCATTCCTACTTTATGGTAACCCGAAAGTTCCTTTGTTTTCAATTCCAATCCAGGCTGTATCGCATTGATCAAAGCTGACTTTCCAACACCCGAATGACCTGATACTAAAGTTCGTTTGTCCTTTAATGCATTAACAAAATCATTCAAATTTGTCCCCTTTAAAGCAGATACTGACAAACATGGATAACCTGCAGATTGATAAATTTCCGTTAGTTCATGTTGAAACTTTTCTATTTTTTCATCATTGAGATCAATCTTATTAAAAACAATAACAGCTGGAATGTGATAAGCTTCCGTTGTTACCAGAAAACGATCAATAAATCCTGTTGAAGTTCGCGGATGCGCAAGGGTAACAATTATCAAAGCCTGGTCGATGTTGGCTGCAATGATATGTGATACTTTTGAAAGTTTAGTCGCTTTCCGGATGATGTAATTCTGGCGGGTTTTAATCTGCCTAATGGTACCTGTTTTACTTTCCTTTTCCAGATCAAACACAACATTATCACCTACTGCAACAGGATTAGTAGTTTTGATACCCTTTATGCGAAACTTCCCTTTAAGCTTACAATTATAAGTATCATTATTACTATCCAGCACAGTTAACCAACTGCCAGTAGATTTTATTACGGTACCTTCCATTTATCGGTAAATAGTTTTTAATTTTTGGTGCCTTGATCAAAAATAATTAGGGAAA
>DAOVYU010000209.1 GCA_030635465.1 Bacteroidales bacterium
AATTTTAGTATCAACATTCTCAACATGTCCCCTTCTTCTGCTTAAATCGCCAGTAATATCTCCCACATATATATCAGGAGTATCAACTTCTAATTTCATGATGGGTTCCAATAAAACCGGATTTGCTTTTTTGCAAGATTCTTTGAATGCTAAACTCGCTACAGTTTCAAATGCAATTTGATCACTATCAACACTATGATAAGCACCATCTAATAAGCGTACTTTTAAATTTTCAAGAGCAAAACCTAAAAGAACCCCATTTGACATGGCTGATTTAAATCCTTTTTCAACTGATAGAATATATTCTTTAGAAATGCTTCCACCTTTTATTTCATTAACAAACTGTAATCCTTTAAAATCCTTATCTGCTGGAGATATCTCAAAAGTAATTTCAGCAAACCTTCCTCTGCCACCAGTTTGTTTTTTATATGTTTCAGTATGTTGAACCACATTAGTGATCGCTTCCTTATAAGCAACCGAGGGTGTTCCCTTATTACAATCAATATTAAATTCTCTCTTAAGTCTGTCTAATATAACATCAAGATGTAATTCTCCCATACCACTGATGATAGTCTGACCAGTTTCTGAATCAACATTAATTGTAAATGTTGGATCTTCTTCTGCTAGTTTAGCCAGCGTAATAGCTAATTTATCAACATCATCCTGTGTCTTTGGCTCAACGGCCATTTTAATAACAGGATCAGGAAACGTAATGTTTTCAAGCACTACTGGATGTTTAGGTGAACATAAAGTATCACCTGTACGAATTTGTTTAAATCCAACTGCAGCACCAATATCGCCAGCCTCAATAGTTTTTAACGGCTTTTGTTTGTTAGCATGCATTTGCATTAAACGCATGATCCTTTCTTTTTTATTGGTATTGGCATTTAATATCTGTTCCCCGGCATTTAGTTTTCCGGAATAAACCCTGAAAAATGCAATTCTTCCAACAAAAGGATCAGTTGTTATTTTAAAAGCTAAAGCTGCAAAAGGTTCTTCAGCGTCAGCACGTTTTTCAACTTCTTTATCAGTAAAAGGATTTATTCCGCGCATAGCGGGTACATCCATTGGATTGGGTAAATAAGCAACAATCGCATCAAGTAAAGTCTGAACACCTTTATTTTTAAATGATGAACCACATAAAACTGGTGTTGCTCTCATTTCAAGGGTTGCTTTTCTAAGAGATTCAATAATATCTTCTTCTGAAATAGCATCAGGATCTTCTAGATACTTTGCAAATAATGCTTCATTTTCCTCAGCAGTACCTTCAATCAAAGCATTTCGGTATTCACTAACCTGTTCTTTTAAATCCTCAGGGATTTCAACCTCAAAATATTCCTTACCTAATGATTCTTCATCCCACTTATAGGCCTTATTGGTTATAAGATCAACAACTCCTTCAAATTCATCTTCAGCACCAATAGGTATCTGAATTGGAATAGGATTAGCGCCTAGTTTTTCTTTAATATCTGTTACAACTTTAAAAAAGTCAGCTCCAGATCTGTCCATTTTATTCACGTAGCAAATACGTGGTACATGATATCGGTTTGCTTGTTTCCAAACAGTTTCAGATTGCGGTTCAACGCCACCAACTGCACAGAAAATACCAATTGCTCCATCCAATACTCTAAGTGACCTTTCAACCTCAACAGTAAAGTCAACATGGCCTGGAGTATCAATGATATTAATTTTATAATTTTCATTGTTAAAGTCCCAGAAAATGGTGGTGGCTGCAGAAGTAATGGTAATACCTCTTTCCTGCTCCTGGATCATCCAATCCATAGTAGCTGCGCCATCGTGAACTTCACCAATGCGATGATTTATTCCTGAATAGTACAATATACGCTCAGTCGTCGTGGTTTTACCCGCGTCGATGTGCGCCATTATGCCAATGTTTCTTGTATGTATTAATTTATCTGACATGGTATTGTACCAATCCTTTTTCTCTTTTTAGAATCTAAAATGTGAAAATGCTTTATTCGCCTCAGCCATTCTGTGTGTATCTTCTTTCTTTTTGAAAGCACCACCTTCATCTTTAAATCCAGCCATAATTTCACCTGCTAGTTTTTGCGCCATACTTTTCTCATGACGTTTTTTGGCAAAGTTGATCAGGTTTTTCATACCGATGGACATTTTACGTCCTGGTCTTATTTCTGATGGTATTTGGAAAGTTGCACCTCCAATCCTTCTACTTCTAACTTCAACAGCTGGAGTAACATTTGACAATGCTTTTTTCCAAACTTCCAATCCTTCTTCTTCCAACTTGTCATCTACAATTGCTATTGCATCATAAAAAATATTATAAGCAACAGTTTTCTTTCCCCGTAACATCAGGTTATTTACAAATTTTGTAACCAGTATATCGTTAAACTTTGGATCTGGAAGAAGTATTCTTTTTTTTGGTCTCGCTTTTCTCATTATATATAGCGCTTAAAACTTATTAAATAATTATTTCTTCTTAGGAGCTTTGGTTCCGTATTTCGATCTCCGTTGTGTTCTACCGTCTACTCCTGATGTATCAAGTGCACCACGAATAATATGATACCTTACTCCAGGTAAATCCTTAATCCTGCCACCTCTTATCAATACAATAGAATGCTCTTGCAAATTGTGGCCTTCACCCGGAATGTATGCATTCACCTCCTTTTGATTCGTTAATCTCACCCTGGCAACTTTACGCATTGCAGAGTTAGGCTTTTTAGGTGTAGTGGTATAAACCCTAACACAAACCCCCCTACGTTGCGGACATGAGTCCAAAGCAGGAGACTTGCTCTTCTTAGTTAATTTCTTTCTACCTTTTTTTACTAACTGTTGTATTGTAGGCATATCAAGCTATTTATATTTAATTTGTTATAATAACTCCCTTTTAACGGGGGTGCAAAAGTATATATTATTTTAATACATTTGACTTATTCGATCAAATAAATTAACAACAAAATGTTAATTACTTGAGCTTTTTATTTAATAAGGGATGTTCGGAAACATAGATAAGGAGGGTACTTCAAGACGACTTACATGAGCATAAAACTCAATTTTATGTAAGTTGGAACCTTTATTCGTCTTAACTTATCAGGTTTCCTAATTCCTTTAATAATCAATAAATTATCTTCTGAACGTACGCTTAAAGCGGGTGCAAAAGTAAGAATAATTTTAATAAAACAAAGTTTTTTGCAAATAAAATTAGCAAACTTTCAAAGTTCCTCCCCTGACCCCTCCATGAACCAATCGTGCAAGCGTCCGCTTGTGCAATTGCTACCAAATTGAATTAAATCAATTTGTATAAATTTGTATTTCCAACATGCCCGGTGATAAAAATGCAATGCAGCCTCGTATATTATATTATCGGCAGGTGTTTCCACCTGACGACCTGATGCACAATTAAACATCCTGTACATTTAATTACACTGTCAGATGGAAACATCTGACGTACGCAACTATCGCCGGTTTTTGATTATTCATTCTGACTTATCTTCCTTCTTTTTCCGTAATTGAATTCCTAGTGGAGCCCAAATTAGCAGCATATGGGTAATTACCCCTCCAATTAGTACAGGGCTTATTTCTTCATAATATGGCGTACCTCTCAATTTTAAAGCACAGCCTACTATTACTAATCCCCATATAATAGCACTTGCAATAATTAAATATCCTACATTATTCTTTTTCATAAAAATACCTCCTGATTGCTAATTTTTATAATTTATTGTTATTTCGTTTTTCTCTCTATAAAACATACCTACCATAAGGATAAATAATGCAATGTGCCATATGAGCTATTGCAGGAAGACTTGCCGGTGCGGGGTCCATATTTCCACAAACAAACCTCCGCCTTGGTCATGGATTTCCTGAGGTTGTTTGCATATTCTTGCAGGTTTTTAGTGTAATGCCAGTTGTTATTTGGACCGGCTTTTTCCATTTTTCCTTCTCCTCCCCCTGCCCCCTCTGGGAGAGGGTTTTTGTACAAATATTATAGATAAAGGCTATATTTAATGTACTTTAGCTAAAATTTATTCTTTTATCCAAATTCTTAGACTTTCTGGCTCCATGGAAACATTGACAGCTTTCCCTCCTATTAAATTTTTGTATGAATCTTTTTTGATTCCATGAATATGATCTACCTTTTCATTTGTAGCAACTAATTTCCATTTTCCTTCAGGAAGACTGATATCTTCAATCACACCATTAGCTGTTCCGGCATTGAGTAAAACAAAAACTCTTTGATCGAC
>DAOVYU010000222.1 GCA_030635465.1 Bacteroidales bacterium
ATGCTGTTGTAGAAAAAATAATACATTATTCTTCTGCTAAAAATGCATTTGGATCAGGGAGAAATGAGATTTGTTTTATTGCCGATGATGAAGATAACAACTTACATTTTAATTATGCAGAGAAATTAGCTGTTCTTGTTGATACTACTGACCCGGTTTTTAATATTTCAAAAATTTATCTGGATGCATTTGAACAAGAGACAAACTCAAATGGACAATTTTATCCAGATGTAAACCATGCCATTACTGATAAAATCAATGAGGGTGTAAATATTATTGACTATATCGGTCATGGTTATTACAATGGGCTTGCACATGAGCAGATTTTAACAGAAGAAGATCTTGACAATTGGGACAATCCTAACTATTATCCTTTAATGTATGCTGCAACAGGCGATTTTGGCCATTTTGATGACCCTGATAAATACTCACTGGCAGAACAGGCCCTTTTGCTTGAAGGTAAAGGTTTATCAGCAATAGTAGCTCCCACAAGAGCAACCTATGCCGGTGGAAATTTTATACTCCAGAGAGAATTCTACAAAATTATTATGAATAATCAAGATTATACATTAGGTAAAGCCTTTAAAATTGCTAAACAGCAAACAGGCGGAAGTGAAAACACAAAAAAATATTGTTTTTTAGGCGACCCCTCAATGAAGCTTGCAATACCAGAATATAAGGTAACTACAGAAATAATAAATGGAACTCCTGTTTCATATCCGTTAGATACGATCAATCCTGGAGAGCAGGTAATTGTTTCTGGATATATTGTGGATTCAGATGGTGAACCATATTATAATTTCAACGGAACAATGGAAGTCAAGGTTTATGACCGTATCGACACTTTGTCTACTTTGGGTAATGATCCGCAAAGTATTGTAACGGATTTTACAGTATGGGATAGTGTTTTATTAATACTGAACACAGATATCCTGAATGGTCAATTCGCATTTTCTTTCAACCTTCCGTACACCCTGAATGAAGAATACGGCACCCTGAAATTGAGTTATTATGGAATTGATTATCCCGTGGATGCTAGAGGGCAATTTTCTGGTCTTGTGGTGGGTGGACCTGCAAATGCTATTCCTGAAAACGAATCAATTGATGACATACTCACCCTTTACCCTACTCTGGTAACATCTGATCTGTTTTTTGTGGCCAAGCAAAATATAAATAATTTGCAACTTGAACTATATGATCTAACAGGCAGAAGAATCCTTGAATATTCAGAACAAAAGATTCCGACCGGGACAAAAAGCGGTATAAATTTATCCGGATTAAAAGCAGGAATGTATATCATTAGTGTAAACACAGATAATAGATTCAACACATTTAAAATTATCAAACAATAATAGTTTCCACTAATCATCCGATGACCCAAAGTCATCGGATGATTATCTCCTAAATTTCACATTTATCACATCTTGATATTATTTTTCCTTACCTTAGCTGTATTATAACCAATAAATTCCAATATCATGAATATTGCATACAGCGATCCCCTTTCCCGCGGATGGAACCGCATGAAAAAAGCCCTGTTTCACCCATTTGATTTAGCAAAATGGTTTACCGTAGGTTTTACAGCTTTCCTTGCAGCGTTATTAGATGGAGCCAGTCCTGGCGGTAGTGGAAGTGGTAAATACTCTGATCGATACAAACACAGTCGGTTTGATTGGGATGAATTTGCAAATTATCCAAACATAGCCTGGGAGTGGCTTATGACACATACACTTTGGTTCACTCTGATTGTCATCGGTATATTTTTCTTGATCGCCATTTCTGTTGTATTTACCTGGCTGAGTTCCCGGGGTAAATTTATGTTTCTCGATAATGTGATCCATGATAAAGCTGAGGTTGTAAAACCATGGAAGGAATACAGCCAACAAGGAAATTCATTGTTTATATGGCGTTTGATTTACGGATTTATTTGTTTTATTCTTATTGTGATTTCAATAGTAATATCTGCTGTTGTGATCATTAATCTTTTTACTGGTTATGCTGCCATATCAACAAAAGTTTTCGCAATAATGGGTTTGATTTTTCAATTTATGATCCTGGTAATTTTAATGTCTTTCATTTCCTTGTTTTTAAATGATTTTGTTGTACCAATCATGTATAAATACAAAATCACAACATCCAGGGCATGGATTAAATTTCTACCTGTTTTATCCAGTCATTTAGGACATTTTATTCTTTATGGCTTGTTTATTTTTGTTTTAACTATACTGGTGGTACTATGTGTCGGTTTATTTGGAGTACTTACTTGTTGTATTGGATTTTTATTTTTGATCATTCCATATATTGGATCAGTGGTTTTACTTCCAATTTCCTATACCTATAGAGCTTTCAGTGTAGAATTCCTGGAACAATTTGGTGATGATTTCTCATTGTTTCCTAAACAAGAAGGATTGACAGAAGAAGGAATATGACATTTATTGATTTAAAGCCTGATCAACGAGTTATCCGACTCAGTATAGCTGGAGTATTATTCTTGATAATTCTCGCATCGATTTATTATGATCCTATAAACTATAAAATTACTGATTGCTCATTTAAATATATAACAGGTGTAAGTTGTCCCGGTTGTGGTTTAACAAGATCGTTTCATTCAGGTGCAAACTTTTATTTAACAGAAGCATTTGCATTTCATTTGCTGGGACCATTTTTCCTATTGGGATTTATTATTTTCTTTCTAAAATATCTGATGGAGTCAACAATTGGAAAAAAAATTCAACCAAAAATGAAACCTGCTGTTATAAGAACATTTTTTTTGATAATTGGGATTACCTGGCTGGGGTTTTGGATTAGTAGAATGATTTATGAAATGTTTTGATTATTTTATATCATGTTCACTAAACACAGTGGCTTCATAAATATAAATATCAGCATCTTTCCATCCATCCCATCCAATACCTGCTTTATCCCGGGAACAATGCCCAAGAAATTCTTCTAAAGACCAAGCAGTTTCTGTAGCTACTTGTGGAAGGAAAGTTCCGGTTTTGTATCCTTTTGAAATATAAATTCCATGTTTCCCAAGTTCAATTTCGTCAATGGAATTGATTTTTTTCATGGGTGTTAATGCCGAAATTTCTATTTCAATCTCATCTAATTCAGATTTTTCAACTGGTCGAAACCTTGTATCCTGTGTTGATGAAGCAATAGCCATTTGCTGAACAACTTCATATAATGGTTGATCAACCTTAAATCGGCCAATACAACCTCTAAGTTTTTTCTTTTTATTTAAGGTTACAAAAGCACCACAATGTGAATTTAAAACTTCTGAGTAATTATCTTCTAAAGTAGGAATAATACCATTTTGAATATAGCTATTTATAGTATTTCTGGCAATTTCAAGCAGGTCTTTTTTGTCATTGTCATTCAAATAAAAAGATCCAGATTTTATTGAATCACTTTTACTTACAACAATAGAGTTGTATCCAACTACCCTATTTTTATCACCAAAATCCGTATCACCTGAGTTTTGGTATTTTATATGTGAATACTGGATATTAGGTGAATTTTCAGTTATAAAAAGCAAGGTAAGAATTGAGGACCACCCACATGATCGTGTAGCAAGATTTTTAACATCATCATCCTGCTTATCATTTATTACCGTCAAAAATTCATCAGGATCATTTAATAAAATTACATCAGCTGATATTTTATCCCATTTATTGGCCTCTTCATACGATGGATAATGTGAAAAATCTGAACTTATAACAAATAAGTTATTTTCATTAAAATAGGGCTTCAAGATTTCTGCCATCTTTTCACATTCATTTTGTGATTGTGTTCCAATTACAATTGGCACAATTTCAAAGTCATTTTTTAAATGGTACTGTAAAAAAGGTAATTGAACCTCCAAACTATGTTCCGAAATGTGGGCTGGTGCTACATACGAGAATAATTCATTTTCATTAATTAATTTATGGACTAAATGAAGATTTACTTTCACTTCGCCCAAAGGGGTTTCATAATTGCCTAACGAATACAAAGAAGCTCCTCCATAACGCGTTGTATGGCTCGAAGCAATAACAAATACATTTTCAAAGTCTTTTTCAGAATCAACCTGATTAAAACTTGAGGCTGCAACAACCCCAGAATAAACATAACCTGCATGTGG
>DAOVYU010000324.1 GCA_030635465.1 Bacteroidales bacterium
AATTACTTTGAAAGCAAGGAAGAATTGCTGAAAATAATTATAAAAAAGGGTGTAGATGATTTGACTATGTTTTTTGACAGAAATCATGATGGTGTTATAACAAATGACGAGCTAGAATATTGGATTGATCAAACCTTTGCAATAATGTTAAAAAACACACCGTTTTGGAAACTTTATTTTTCTATGGTTATGCAGCCACAGGTAATGAAGCATTTTGAACAAGATTTTTCAAAACTCTTTGGGCCAATAATGGAAGTTTTATTATTATATTTTGAAAAGAAAGGTTATGAAGATCCTATGGTAGAAATGAGATTGTTTTTTGCTTTACTAGATGGAGTTGGCATGCATTACATAGTTGACCCAGAAAACTTTCCTGTTGAAGGAGTAATTAAAAGGATAAAAGAAGTATATATTAAAAATAATAAATCATGAAAATTAAATTGAAAACTCTAATCCTGATTGTATTAACCGGACTTCTTTTTAAAGGTGTAAATGCTCAGGAAATAGAAGTAAAAGAAATCATTAAAAAAGCAGATCAATTACTGCAGGGTCAATCTAATTATGGAGAAATGACCATGAAAATAGTGCGACCTACATGGGAAAGAACGGTGTCTTTTAAAATGTGTTCAAAAGACCGTGATTATTCTTTAACCCTGGTTGTTGATCCTGTTAAAGAAAAAGGACAAACCTTTTTGAAAAGAAAAAATGATTTGTGGAGCTGGAATCCCAAAATAAGCCGATTGATAAAACTTCCTCCCTCAATGCTTTCGCAGGGCTGGATGGGCTCAGATTATTCAAACGATGACATTTTAAAAGAATCGTCAATGGTGGTTGATTATACACATAGTATTGTAGCCAGTGAAGAAATTGCAGGAAAAGAGTGCTATAAAATAGAGATGATTCCTCATGATGACGCTGCTGTTGTATGGGGAAAAGTTGTAAAATGGATAAGTAAAGATGGTTACTTGCAGTTAAAAACTCTTTATTTTGATGAAGACGATTACTTAATAAAAACGGAAATCTGCTCTGAAGTAAAAATGATGGGAGACCGCGAAATACCAACAAGAATTGAGATTATTCCTGAGGATGAACCAGGAAACCTAACTATAGTAATTATTGATGAAATTATATATGACATAAATGTATCAGAAAACTTTTTTTCTCAGCAAAATATGAAAAAGGGAATGAATTTGAGGTTTCCAACAGAATAGTTCAAAGTTATTAGTTCAAAGTTAGTGCACAAAATGTACAGTATAAAATCTAATAAAAAATGAAAGAATATATTAAAATAGCCTGGCGTAACATTTGGCGGAATAAACGCAGAACGTTAATTACTACAGCGTCAATTTTCTTTGCGATGTTCCTGGCATTGGTTATGCGCTCATTCCAAATCGGAAGTTACGGGTATATGATTAGATCGATGGTTGAGTCATATACCGGATATCTACAAATACAATCAAAGAATTATTGGGATGATAAAACCATTGACAATAGTTTTGAATATAATGAGCAAATTCTAAAAAGTATAGAGGAAAACCAAAACGTTTCTTTAGTTGTTCCTCGATTAGAGTCATTTGCATTAGCTTCTTCCGGCGAACAAACAAAAGGAGTGCTTGTTTTGGGCATTGATCCTGATAAGGAAAAAATGATGAGCAAGCTTGAGGATAGATTGATTAAATACCGACTTACACCAGAAGCACTAAATTTGATTTTAAAGGAAGAACTACCTGAGGAGCTAAAAGAAAAGCTCAAAACGCTTGAAAATAATTCATATTCTAATACTGCAAAACTTGAATTGGATATAGATTTTGAAAATGGAGATACTGAAAAATATTTGCCGAAAATTTTAAAACATAGCGGATTTGAAAATAAATATTTTCATGAAAATGATAATGGTGTATTGGTTGCCGACCGCCTGGCAAAATTTTTAAATCTGAATATTAATGATACTATAATTCTTATCGGTCAAGGATATCATGGATATAGTGCTGCAGGAAAATATCCAATTAGAGGATTAGTTAAAATCCCCAACCCGGAACTTGACAATATGCTTATTTATATGAACTTACCATATTGCCAGGAATTATATTCGGTTGATAATAGGTTAACATCCCTATCTATAGATTTGAAAAACAATAAGGATAAAGGTGTCAAAAAAACAAAGAAAAGCTTAATCTCGGAATTAAATCAGGAAATCTATGCGGTTAAAGACTGGAAAGAACTAAATCCTGAACTGGTTCAACAAATTGAATCTGATAACGGAGGCGGATTGATTATGATAGGAATTCTTTATATGATAGTAGCTTTTGGAATATTTGGAACAGTACTTATGATGACAACTGAAAGAAGAAAGGAATTTGGAGTTATGGTTGCAGTTGGAATGCAAAAATATAAATTGGGAATTATAGTAACCTACGAAATGATTATGATAGGATTATTGGCAATTATTTCAGGTATTCTGGCTAGCATTCCAATTATATACTATTATTTTCAAAACCCAGTGCGCATTACGGGTGATATAGGTAAAACATTTGAAAACATGGGCATGGAACCAGTATTGCCTATGGCATGGCAGGCAGATTTCTTTCTAACACAAACAGTAATTGTATTGGTGTTGGTTGGTGTGGCAATTTTTTATCCGATTTATACAATTACAAGAATTAAAGTAATAAAAGCACTTAGAGATTAATTTATAGAAAAGAAGACTTTTAGATATGAGACATATAGATAAAATGTTAGATCAAAAACTCAAAATACCATATAATTTATCTCATTTCTAATCATCGATAAAAAATTAACATTAAAAAATTGAAAATATGATTTGGTCAATATCCTGGAAAAACGTTTGGCGAAACAAAACCAGAAGCATGGTAGTTGTTGTGGCTGTTACTTTGGGCTTATTTAGTGGTGTTTTTGCCGGAGCCCTAATGGTAGGAATGGTTGCTGATAAAGTTGAAACAGCGGTAAATAATGAAGTTTCTCATATCCAGATTCATCATCCAGATTACAATACCAATAAAGAGGTAAAATACACAATAAGTAATTATGACAAAATTAAGGATTTTGCCGAGAGCAATTCGTCAATTGTTGCTATTTCCCCCAGAACTAAAATAATGGCAATGGCAAATACTTCCGGTTCATCAGGCGTTGGAACAATGCTATACGGAATAAATCCCGAAGCAGAAAAAGAAGTTACTAAAATT
>DAOVYU010000142.1 GCA_030635465.1 Bacteroidales bacterium
AAAATCACGGTTTCCACCAAATTTTTCGGCATCTTTTAATTTAATTTCTACCTCATCACAACTTAAAAATTTTATGTCGGTTTCATGCGAATTACATACTACATCCTTAACTGGTATCCCAGCTTTTATGATGACATCCAAATCGAATGAATAAAAAGGCAATTTCCCTTCTTCAGTGTAAGGATTTGAAACCCATTTTTCATTTGAACTGGCAAGATCAATAGGTGTATTTGAGTACCTTGGACCAACAACAGTTGGATAAACAAATTCATAAACCCCTTCAGTAGGAATCAATAATTCAGTATAACTCATTTCCACCACAATTTCATCCCCCGGCATAATGTTGGCTACATTCATCTGAAAAACATTCGGTCGCTGCTGCTCAAGCAAAGAAGCAGATTGACCATTTTGCCGGGCCTCTTCATAATCCTGCCGGGCCTTTTCCCGTTCTTCAATCTTAGCTTCAATGGTTCGTTCGCCAATGGTCATTTTCATTCCATATACCGCTGCCCGAGTAGAGCCAGGAAAAACATAAATGGCCTCAATGGTTTTTTGCCCTTCGTTTTTATAAACCTGTCTGACTTTTACATCGGCAATAACGCCTGCAATATTTACCACAGCTGAAGTTGACTTTAAGGGGAGTTGATCAATTCCGGGTCCATCCGATTGTATAAAAAAATATGGCGAGAGGGTTTTATCTTCATTTTGCTCAAACTGACCAAAACTATTTATAGATAAAATAGAAACGAACAGTGCAATTAATAAAATAATTTTTGATGTTATTGTTTTCATAATGAATATTTTTAGTTTGTAAGATTAAAGGTTATAGGTATGGCCATTCGCACATTAACTGCCTGGGTTCTTTGTTTACCTGGTTTCCAATTAGGCATACTTGCAATAACTCGTAAAGCCTCCTCATCACAACCACCTCCAATTCCACGCAATAGTTTTACATTTCTTATGGAGCCATCATTCCATACTATGAATGAAACATGTACTCTACCTTGAATGCCCACTTCTTTGGCTGCATTTGGATATTTAATATTTTCAGCCAAATATTTATACATAGCATTTAGGCCACCCGGGAATTCCGGCTGAAATTCAACTACAAAGAATACAGTTGGTTCTTCAATTCCTTCATCCGGATCATCTTCAATGTTAAATTCCAATTCATTTATTGTTTCATCAGTAATTTCGCCTGATATTTCTAACTCCTCGTCAACTTCAGTTTCATTTGATACTTCTTCGAAAACTTGAATCGGTTTGGGTTTTGGCATTTCAAGCTTTTTTTTCTCGTGTATCGTTACTTTTGCAAATTCTTCGTCAACGACTTCTCTACCAAATTTATCCCACTCAATTATATGTGTTCTAACTGTTGTCCATTCAAAAGCAAGTAACACAACTGAAAGAGCCAGAATTAGTCCAATTTCAAAAAATAGTCCTCTTTTCTTATCAAGGTTTTTTTGTTTTGCCGAAGGTATCCCTTTAGGAGATTTTTGTACTCTCATAACTGTACATTTTTAAGGTTATTAATTCATTTCGTTTTAAAGAAGATGTAACCATTATGAAAATTCCATAAAATGGGGAGAAAAATATTGGAAGAAAAAAATGAAAATTGGAGATTAAATAATAATATACTGATGATAAGTAAATTATTATTCGTGCTTTAGGGCATCGATTGGATTACCAGATGCGGCACGAATAATATAATAGCTGATAGTGCCTAAGCCAATAATAAAAGCCAGGATCCCTGCAATAAAAAAGACGGTCCAATCCAATGGGCGATAATATACAAATCCGGTTTCAAGCCAGATATTGAGCCTCCACCAGGCTAAAGGAATAGCCAATACAAAGGCAATAAGAATTAATGTTGCAAAGTCTTTATACAGAATAAGCAGGATATTTCTGATGGATGCCCCATGAATTTTACGAATGCCTATTTCTTTATTTTTTTGTTCTGCAATAAATGAGGATAGGCCAAGCAATCCCAGCAAGGCTATAAATATTGTCAAAAAAGTAGTGATGCTGATCAGTGTTCCCACATTTTTATCTGAGCTGTACATATCATCATAACTCTGTTCGATAAAAACACTTGAAAAAGGAAATTTTGGACTGAATTCAATCCATTTCTGTTCAAGAAACTCCAATGTTTCAGCCTGATTTTCTTCACTTATGCGGCACAATAAAAAATATTCAGGCACTTCATTGATAAAGAAAATGACAGATTCAACCTTATTGTGTAAAGATTTAAAATTAAAATCTTTGACAACCCCCACCACTTTTAACATTCTTCCACCTGTACCATCCCTTCCATATCCAAAATGAATTTTTTTACCAATAGGATCATTTATCCAGCCCAGTTCAAGGGCAGCAGTTTCATTTATGATTACAGCTTCCAATGCATCAGTTCCCATAGTTTTATCAAAATCCCTTCCCTGGATTATTTCAAATCCCATGGTTTCAACATAATCATAATCTACCAGTGCCAATAATAAAGCTTGCTCAATCATTTCAGTTTCATTCTCGACCCGCATACTCTGGATCCAATTTATCCGGCCAGGTATTCCGTTGGTATTCGATGCACTAATAATTGATGGATTGGATAATATTTCATTTTTAAAGGATGGGATTTTCTTTTGGAATTCTTTATCCTGTATTTCGAGAAACAGGAGATTTTCTTTTACAAAACCCATATCCTTATTTTTCAAAAACGCTAGTTGACGAGAAACGACAATGGAACCGATGATCATAAAGATGGCAATAAAAAACTGTAATACCACCAATATTTTTCTTAAACTTCCACCTTTATTTCCAACTCCCCCAGAACCTTTTAGTACCTTGACAGGTAAGAATGATGAAAGGTAAAAAGCGGGATAACTTCCTGAAAGTAGTCCTACTAAAAAAGTAATACCAAGGATGCTTAAAATGGCGAAAGAATTTCCTAATAAATCAAAAGATAACTTTTTGCCGGCAATCACATTAAATTCAGGCAATAGCAGTAATACCAATAATAATGAAATACACACACCAAATATGGCCAATAATAACGACTCACTGATAAACTGTTGAATGATTTGACCTTTAAATGCACCCAATACTTTACGCATCCCAATTTCTTTGGCACGATTTGAAGAACGAGCAGTAGCCATATTCATATAATTAATAACCGCTATCATTAAAATAAAAAATGCTACAGCTAAAAATATATAAACATAAGCTTTGTTTCCAGTTGTTAAATCCCCGTCCAAACCACTTCTAAAATGAGTATCTGCCAGCGGCGTTGACATTAATTCATAATTCAGTCCATACTGGTCGCCCAGCTCCTTCATATATTTTTCATAAAACTGATAAAATTTTTCATGAATATCTGAAATCTGTGTATTTTCTTTTAAAAGTAAGTAGGTAAAAACGCCAATCCTCCAGAAACGAGAAGATTTAGTTGTATTAAAATCATCCGTACTAACATCCGTAGAATTAGAATTAATTGAAACCAATGCATCAAATGTTAAATGCGAATTTCCCGGCAAGTCTTCAATTACTCCGGTAATTTTAAACTGATCTCCATTTCCTGAAATAAAAATTTCACCAATAGGATTGTTGGTATCAAAATATTTCTCCCTGATCTTTTGTGTAATTACAATAGAATTCGGCTCAGTCAAAGAGTTGATTGGGTCACCCATTATAAATTCATGAGTAAACACCTCAAATACAGTCGAATCTGCCAATAAGAAATTTTCTTCATAGTATTGATGTTCATTGTAACGCAAGAGCAGACTCCCAATAATTTCCAAGCGTACAACATTTTCAATTTCCGGGAATTCATTCTTTAAAGCTGCTGCAAAAGGAATGGGAACAACAGCAAATTTTTGATGGTTATTATTGACAGTGATGTCTGATTCAAGCCTGTGGATACGTTCATAATTCAAATGATGCTTATCATAGGCCAATTCATCCTGCACATACAGCAATAAGAATATGGTTGCAGCCATACCAACTGACAATCCAATAACATTCAGAAAAGTATAAAACTTATTTCTGGCTATGTTTCGGAAAATGCTAAGCAGGTAACTCTTAAACATCAACTTCTCGTTTTCGTATTACAAACTCCAGTTAGGGAGAAAATTTTCTACCCTATTAAATCATTTTTATCCTGGAAAAGAGAAGTGTAAAGATATAATTATTTATGAAAATTTGAAATCGTACTTTCAATATAAAGTTTATTCATATTTAATAGCATCTACCGGATTTCCTGTAGCCACTCGTAATATAAAGAAGCTAATCGTTCCCAGCCCGATAATAAAGGCCAGTAAACCAGCAATTAATATAGAAACAATTTGTACAGGCTGATGGTAGACAAAACTGGATTCCATCCAGATATCCAGCCGCCACCAGGCCAATGGGACAGCAATGATAAAAGCGATCAGGATTAAAATTGCAAACTCCCGATATAGTAAGTTTAGGATACTGCCTACAGAGGCACCCACCACTTTCCGAATACCAATTTCTTTTGTTCGTTGCTCAGCAATAAAAGATGATAAACCAAGCAACCCAAGCAATGCAATTACGATTGTTAATATTGTGGCGATCCTGAAAATGGTTCCAATTTTTTCTTCAGCCTGATACATTTCGTCCATACTATCCTCCACAAACTCAAAATTAAAAGGGCGATTTGCATTAAAGGTATTCCATTTTTCTTCGATAAAAGCAATGGCTTCTTTTTTATTGTTTTCATTAATTCTGCAGGTTAGCAGATAGCGAGGCCTTTCACTGATAAAAAATACAACCGGTTCTATTTTATTATGTAACGATTTGAAATGAAAATCCTTGACCACGCCGATAACTTTCATTACCCTTCCTCCAGTCCCATCCAACTCCCAACCATGATGAATTTTTTTACCGATGGGATTATCTTCCCACCCGATCTCTTTCACTGCCATTTCATTGATAATGACAGCTTCTTCCTGGTCTGTTCCCATCTTCCTGTCAAAATCCCGCCCCTGAACAAATTCAAAACCAACGGTTT
>DAOVYU010000186.1 GCA_030635465.1 Bacteroidales bacterium
AAAATTGAGATGTAAATATTGACATTAATACTGGTAATCAATATTAAGTTGCAGATTACACAATATTCTTTCACAACTTAGTCAGACCACAATAGAGAATTAGCATTCTGCTTATTCTCACATCAAAGTAAAATTTCGATTATTTCTGGTTTTTAGTACTTTTATAGGTTTAAAAAACAATCCTTTTCTTCTAAGTGGCTACTCAATATAAATATCTTAATCTACTGATTTTATCAGTTTGTCTAACCTACACTACGTATTCACAATCATTTGTAAGTATAAAAATGGGGACTGGGTTTCCTCTGGGTGAATTTTCTGATGATGAACTCTTACGAGTTGATGGATATGCAACCACAGGTCTTACTTTTCAAGCTGAAGGAGTATATTTGCCAAACAAACTAATGGGAATAGGATTGCATTATGCATATGGATTTAATCCTTTTACCACTGAAAAGTTTAAAAACACCAGTTCCTCTACAATGGATAAAGGTAAATATTGTATCCATGATTTAATGGCTTTAGTAGTTTTTCAACTATATTCAAATTCCGAAATGGCCATCCAGGGAAGGTTACTTCCAGGACTTTCCTTTATAAAAACCCCTGAAGTTTTACGAACTACAAATTATAGTAATGGTTCTACTTACATATCTTATTTATTTTATGAAGAAAGAACAACTCAATTGGCTTTTAAAATTGGAGTATCTTTCAAATATAAGATCAGTAAAAGATATTTTTTTAGCTTAACTACCGACTATTATTACTGTAATGCCCGGTTTAATACCGGCTATTTTCATGAAAAGAAATTATTAATTGAACAATTATATGTACTTTTAGGTATTGAATATATATTCAATCATTAAATTAATGCCAAAGCAAATATCTGATAACAATAAGAAAATAGCTGAATTGTTCACAAACTATTCAGATTATCTATATAACTATGCCATTACCAGGGTAAATGATACACATGTTGCCGAAGATCTGGTCCAGGAAACATTTATCTCAGCATTAAAGGGATACGATTCATTTCAGTCCAAAAGTAAAGAGAGCACCTGGTTGATAGCTATATTAAAGAATAAGATCATTGATCATTACAGGAAAAAGTCCAAGCAATATTTCCAGCATAGCCTGGATGAAATGCAAATCATGGATGACTTCTTTAATAGCAAAGGGACATGGCAAACGGATCAAAGACCATCAAAATGGGATATGGACACTGATAAGGCAATTGAACAAAAGGAGTTTTATGAAACTTTACAGCAGTGCCTGGTTCGTTTAAATGACATACAACGGATGGCTTTTGTGATGAAACACCTTGATGATGAGGACACTGATGACATATGTAAGGAGTTGGAGATCACGTCGACCAATTATTGGGTAATCATTCACCGAGCGAAATTACAACTTAGAAAATGTATGGAAACTAATTGGGTAAAATTGTAAACTATGAAGAGAGGAATCATGTTATCGTGTGAAGATACAACTCACCTTGTTGTAAAAAAAGCCTATGAAAAGCTTAGTATGTGGGACAGGATGAGAATATTCATGCATCTGAGCATGTGTAAGTATTGCAGTTTGTTTGAAAAACAAAATAAATTCATCGACGACCAAGTAGCTAAACTGGATGATGTTACCCTAAGTAAGTTAGATCAGGATACCAAAGAGAAGATACTACAGGATATTAAAAAGTAAAGAATAATATTCATTTCCTATTTCACAAAGCCCCAAACCGGGGCTTTTTTATTTTTCGGTGCAAGCAACATATTTATTGGTACTATTTATAACAATTACAAATAACATCTATAAATGTGTAAGGAATCAATCTCACCTCCGACAAAGCTGTTAAATAAAACAATTTAAAAAAATAATATTATGCAAAACAAAAAGAAAAACACCGCAAAGAATATTTTATTAACCGGGACTATTATAGCCGGATCAGTATTTGGACTAAGTGCTCTCAATACAAACGCTACAGAAACTTTCAAATACCATGAATTAGGTTCAGGAGGTGAACTCAGAAGTGAACTATTAAATAATACTTCTTCCGATATCATTGCTCTAGAGCTTGGTTGTGGTGAAGACACTAAAAAGGCCACCGACACAAAGGCCAAAAAAGCTGATGCAAAATCACAAGATCATAAGTGCGGTGAAGGTAAATGTGGAGAAGGAAAATCTGCTACAAAAACTGATAAGGCTGCTGATCCAAAAGCGGCAGGTGTTGCTGCCGAAACAACTAAAGAAACAAAAGATAGCAAAGCAACTGAATCAAAAAGCAAAGAAGCAAAGTGTGGAGAAGGTAAGTGCGGAGAATAATTCCATGACAATTCATCGGGTGGCTGGTTAGTCATCCGATGATACTTTTAAAAAAACTTATGAATAAAAATGTTGGCATCGGATTTAGAAAAGATTTTGCAGAAGAATTTCTTTCATCAGATATTCTGGATCCTGCATTTGTAGAGCTGGCTCCTGAAAACTGGATGGGCATCGGTGGATACTGGAAAAAGATCATCAAACAATTGTCTGAAAAACACTCCATTACATCACATGGATTATCATTATCAATTGGTAGTCCTGAACCACTCGATTGGGATTTTCTTATAAATGTGAAGGCATTTATAAAGGAATATGATATTCAAATCTATTCAGAACATTTGAGCTTCAGCAAATGCGATAATGCACATTTGTATGATTTATTGCCAATCCCATTCAGAGAAGATACTATCAAACATGTTGCAAACAGAATTAAGGAAGTTCAGGATTTTTTAGAAATGAAAATTGCCATTGAGAATGTATCATATTATACACCAGTAGCAGCAGAAATGAGTGAGCTGGAATTTATCAATACAATTATTAATGAAGCTGATTGCAATTTGTTGCTGGATGTAAACAATGTATTTGTAAATGCATTTAACCATCAATACAATGCTAAGGAATTTATAAAGGGACTACCATTGGATAAAGTAAGCTATATCCACATGGCAGGGCATGAACAGGTTGAACCCGATTTAATAATTGACACGCACGGCGAAGATATCATCCCGCCGGTTTTTGACTTATTTGACTATACTACTCAAAGGGTTCAACCTGTTCCTGTTTTGTTGGAAAGAGATTTTAATATTCCTGCTTTACACCATATGCAATCTGAAATCAACGAACTGGAAAAAATCGCAAACAATCATTGGAATAAAAAACATGCAACTTCAAAAAGATACATATCGACAGCAGTCTGATCTGGCCAAATATTGCAGAACCAATATTTTGGATGATACTTTAAAAGTCAGACATGATCGTGTACATCATTATCGACGTTTGGTATATAATGTAGTAAATGACAGCTTGATATCTGCCTATCCCTTATTAAATAATTTACTTTCTGAAACTGAATGGGCAAGTTTGGTAAATGATTTTTTTGCCACACACTCCTGTCAATCAACCCAGGTTTGGAAAATGCCAGGTGAATTTTACAATTATATAAAATCTACAGATTTAAGTTTAAAATCTGATTATCCGCACCTTACTGATTTGATATATTTTGAATGGATAGAGGTTGAAATGTTTATGATGGAAGATATAGAATATCCATTGTTTAAAACTGAGGGAGATTGGGAAAATGACCAAATAGCAGTAAATCCAGAACATAAAATCTTACAATTAAACTTCCCTGTTCACTTTAAAAATTCGAAATCTATCACAAAAGAAGACAAGGGTGAATATTTTTTATTGGTTTACAGGGAAAAAGAAACCGGGAAAGTACAATTTACTGACATATCAGCAATGTACGGTTTGTTAATTGAAAATATTGTAAATGGTTTAACATTACATGAAATATTGCTAGCATTAAAATCCACTTCAAAATTTGAGAATACAGATCAGGTAGTTGCACAAATAATCCCGTTTTTTAATGCCCTTCAAAAAAAGGGTTTTTTACCTGGATTTATTTAAAATTGATTTTCTTGTCAATTCATATATATCTTCATTCCTGACAAACCATTTTGTTTGTCAGGAATCTTTTTAACTATAAATTTGTTATGAAAAATCCTTTTTTAATATTGATCTTCCTATTTCTGTTTATTGGAAGCAAAAGTCAGAGTCCATGGGTTGCTTCAGAAAAAGGTTATTATTTTCAGCTAGCTTATAATACGATCCCTGAATACAATAGTTTATTCAATGGAAAGGAGGAAGCATTTCAGACCTCAAGATATGTTCAGGATAAAACAATCCAGTTATATGGCGAATATGGCATTACCAATGATCTCACCATAATCACATCTATACCCTATAAATTATTGCAATCGGGTGAATTGAATCCGAATGCTGAATTTGCGCTACATGAAATTCCGACAGCTGCAACTGTAAATACACTTGGCAACATTCAAATTGGTGCCAAGTACAAATTAATGGACAAAAAATGGGTAGCTGCTGGTCAATTACGCATTGAATTTCCGGCAC
>DAOVYU010000396.1 GCA_030635465.1 Bacteroidales bacterium
CCCTTGCTACATTTATATCTGATTCAGAATTGCCAAACTTAAATACATCAGTAAGTGTTGCCCCCAATCCCTTTTCACATTCAGCTAAGATTACGATTAACTGTCAAACATCAACTTTCGGGACTCTTGAGATATTTAATCTTTCGGGACAAAAAGTAAAAACTTTGTGTGATGGGGAATTCAAAACAGGATTAAATTCTTTTATATGGTTACCCGAAAAAAAAGGCGGTATAAAGAAAGGAATATATTTTCTGAAGTTGAGGATAGGTGGTGAAACTATTTCAAGTAAAATTATTTACCTGAACGACTAAGTCATTAATTTGTTGACTTTTATAAGTTTCACTTTTTTTTCATCCTTTTCACAAAACGGGCAATGAGGGTAATGTTCTGAAAACACATAACCACATTCTTCGCATTTATAACTTTCTTCAGTATATGTGTTTATTTTTCTATGAGTTGAGCTGAGATAAAAAGCCAGACCCATTACTGGAGTAAGAAAAAAACTAATAATAAATAACCTCTTTTGACCTATTTCTTTGGTTTTTCCCAAACGGGAAAATAAGTATACTATTATTGTATACAAAACTATTACAACAATCAAAATTACATGTTTATCTTCCATGTAAATATCTAAGTAAGTTTATGTAAATTTCCACACCCGCCTATACTTTTCGGGCAGGCAAAGGCGCAAATGTAATCAATTTATAAAAACAAATCGGAAGCAATTCCATCTGCAAACAACTTTCCTGAATCAGTTAAACAATATCGTTGATCTTCAAGGTTAATATTATTTTCTGTGATATGTTTTTTAATGCCTCCTTCAAACTCCCTTAAATAACTCATCCCAAATTGCTTATGAATATAATTAGGGTCAACTCCCCAAATTGTTCTAAGTGAGGTTAAAATGTATTCATTAAATTTCTGATCAATTGATAAAATCTCAATTTCTTTTGGTATTTCGCCAGTACTAACTGTAGAAATATATTTTTGAATATTTGAAATGTTCCATTGCCTTGAATCACCGTTAAAAGAATGTGCGGAAGGACCTAGTCCCAAATAACTTTTCCTGAACCAATAATTTTTGTTATGCATTGAATAATATGGCTCTTTACAAAAATTAGAAATTTCATAATGGATATACCCTTTTTGCTTCATTTGCTCCAACAATATCTTAAAATGATCAAGAATTCGATCTTCTTCAACAGGTTTGATTTTTTGTTTTCGAATAAGCACTTCCAGTGCTGTTTTAGGTTCTACTGTCAAGGCATATGCAGAAAGGTGCGGGAGGTTTAATTCAAAAAAAGTATCCAGGTTTTTATTCCAATTATCTGGAGTTAAGGTTGGTATTCCATAGATCAGATCGATACTCATATTTTCAAATCCTGTATCCTGAGCTCTTTTTATAGAATTATATGCCTGGCTAGCTGTATGAACACGATTTAAATATTTTAAATCCTCTTCAATAAATGACTGCACTCCAATTGATAAACGATTAATTGGAGTACTGTTCAATGATTGTAAATACGATTTGGTTAAATCATCAGGATTGGCTTCAAATGTGATTTCTGCTTTTTCAGAAATTGAAAAATTTAATTGAATTTGATGAAACAATTGATTGATTTCTTCAGCAGATAAGACAGAAGGGGTTCCACCTCCAAAATAAATAGTCTCAATTATTTCATTCCCAAGATATCCTTTTTGTAAATCAATTTCTTTTTTCAAGGCTTCAATAAATGACACTTTATTTTTTTCAGAAGCGACTGAATAAAAATTACAGTAATGGCATTTTTGCCTGCAGAAAGGGATATGAAAATAAATTCCAGCCAAACTTGATCAATTAAAGAAACAAAGATAATTTTATATTTGCAGGATTGATTCGTGTCCTGCGAAAATGAAAAAACAGCTACCTAACGCAATTGATGCAATAATCTGCAAATAAACTTGGAGTTGAAATTAAACCTCCTTTACAAAACCGCAACTAATTACACTAAATTTTAATAAATAATTGATTATTTTACTATGCGTAATACCTGAAAATATCGCTGCAAACTGATTAGTTTTTTTAGTCAATTTATAAAACAGTCTCTATGATTTAATATTATTAAGTTTCTTCCTTAATCTCATAATTAAATATCCCATAACAACAATTACTACAAAAATTACAGGTAAAATCATGCGAGTCATGGCAGCCCATTTAATATCCATGTTTAGCAGTTTCATATGCTCATGATCGTGATGTGGAACCAGCCCTAATAGCTCACCGGCAGCTGCTGTAGCTTTAATGAATATATTACCATTAGGAACATCCTGATGGCAGGATATACAAACACCTACCCTTTCCATTTTCTCTCGACTATACTGTGATAATGGACCAGATAATGGCCAGTGATGACCAACCGTTTGAAGCTGTTTGCCATCACGTGTTACCACCTGTGAAAGATCCATAGGCAAATCCTCAATTTTTGGAAACTGGGGACGTGCATTCGTACTTAGATTTTTACCATCATATGTTTGCAAATCTTTGTAGGTATCACTTTCATAGCTCAACATAAACTCACCACCTTCAACTCCATAACCAAGAGTTTTTGGATTGGTATGACAGGAAGTGCACTCCCTTGCTTTCGCACTGACAGTATGAGGTTGGGCAGGAGTCATATCAATTCCTCTTTGACCATTTTCATCACTGTTTTCCATACCACCCG
>DAOVYU010000127.1 GCA_030635465.1 Bacteroidales bacterium
CTGGTAGATGAATATGATGTACCCGATTCTCCTGAAGAATTAGATAAACTTAGAAACAGGGTTCTTTCAAAGGATATGTATAATGGCTCCATCGTTTCTGAAGACGGTACAGCTACATTAATTATTTTTACCCTTTTTGATGATGCTGATATTCAAACGGTAGCAAGAACTGTTAAAGCTAAAACCGAACAATTGAATCTGCCTGAGAATCTGTATTATGTGGGTTCACCCATGTTGGTAACTTATATTTCTGACCTGATGCAGGCTGATCTGTTGAGACTGATCCCAATTGCTTTTTTATTAATTGCTGTTGTTTTGTTTTTTGGTTTTCATTCAGTAAGAGGAGTTATACTTCCTTTATTGACAGCAACTATTGCAATTGTTTGGACGGTTGGAACTATGGTGATCTTAGGATATGAGATGTCGATGATATCCAACAACATGCCTATTATCATTTTGGCAGTTGGCAGCGCATACACCATTCATGTGCTGAATAAAATTAACCAGATCAAAGAAAAAGATCCCAGGAAAGCCATTATCGAGGCATTGACATATATCATTATTCCGGTCATCCTGGCAGCACTAACTACAGCCATTGGATTTTTATCTTTTGTATTTGGTGCCTACCTCGAAATGATCATGGCATTTGGAATGTTTACTGCCCTTGGTACTTTGTTTGCCTGTTTGTTATCTCTGTTTTTGGCTCCCGCACTGGTTTCATTTGTATCAAAAAATAAAATCAATAACAATCAAAAAACCCGCAAGTCATATTTATCAGATAAAGTACTTGCACCCTTACACAATCTACTTTTCAAACACCCAAAATACATTTTAACAACCTGGGCCATTTTGATCCTCGTAAGCATAGGCGGAATTTTTTTAATAGAGCGAAGTGTAGATATAAAAGAATACTTTAAAAAGAATAATCCCACAAGGCTTGCAGAAGATATCATGCAAAATAAATTTGGTGGATCAAAACCAATTTTTGTACTCTTTAAAGGTGATATGCAAAGCCCTGAAGTATTGAAAACCATGATTAGCATGGAAGAATACATGAAAGAAAGTCCTGATATAAAATCAACGCAGTCGGTAGCAGATTTGATTATGGACCTTAATGATGTTTTGGGGGAAGGAAGAAGAATTCCTGATGAGCAGGATAAGATTGAACAACTTTGGTTTTTACTGGATGGAAATGAGATCATGTCTCGTTTTGTAAATGATGACCTGGATGAAGGGATTATCTTATCCAAATTCATTTCTCCGGATAATAAATCTAAAATAGAATTTGCAGAGTATATTAATCATTTCATCCAGGAAAATTCCAGACCTGATTGTGAAATTGAGATTACCGGGATGCCTTTCGTTGATGTTACCATGGACAGAAGTTTGATCAACAGTCAGCTGGGTAGTTTATCCATTGCAATTATTTTTGTAATCATTATTGTAGGCTTAATTTTACGATCATTTTCCAGCGGAGTTTACGCTACAATTCCGATTATCGCTGCCATCATTATTTTATTTGGAGTGATGGGATTTGCTGGTATTTCATTAAATATAGCAACTGTTCTTGTAGCTAGTGTTGCACTTGGAATAGGTATTGATTATTCCATACATGTGATCTCTCTTTTCAATCATTCAAAAAAAACCCACGGAAACATTAAGCAAGCCATGGAAGATACTATCATGATCAGTGGAAAGGCGATTGTTATCAATGTTATTTCAGTATCTGCAGGATTTCTTGTATTATTGTTCTCCGAAATGGTACCCTTACAATATTTCGGCTTGTTAATTGCATTGAGCATGGTCGGATCCAGTCAGGGAGCCTTAACATTATTACCCGTAATATTGATACTGGTTAACAGAAAGAAAAATTAAACCACTAGAACTGATCAGATAAAAATGAAAAAGATTACCATCACCATAACAATTAGCTTGCTAATTATTTTATCATCAAATCCAGGTTTTTGTCAGGATGCATATACTATGATACAAAAAATGGATCAACTTATGCAAGCACCCAAGGATAAGCAAGGGAATGTTAAAATCATTCTTTCCAATTTAAAATCAGGAAAGATTAAGGAGCGGGAAGCTATCATGAAGCAAAAGGGTAAGGACAAACGATTGTACCAATATACAAAACCCGAATCTCAGGCAGGAATTGCTACTTTGTCTCTTCCAGATGGTGTGATGTGGATGTATATGCCTGCATTTGGTAAACCAAAAAAGATATCCCTTTTAAGCAAAAGCCAGGCTTTTACCGGAACAGATTTTTCTTACGAAGACATGGAATCTAAATCATATTCTGAAAGATATATTGCCAGTTTTTTAGAAGAAGAAGATAATACATATGCGCTGGAACTGGTTCCTAAATCAGACAAATCTAAATATTCTAAAATCATTGCTCATCTGGACAAAATTGACAATTATCCTGTTTTAATGGAATACTTTGATAATGGCAATAAAAAATTTAAAGAGGCCACCTACAAATATAAATTCAGCGGGCAATACTGGTATGCTGAAGAAGTGGTAATGACTGATTTAAAGAAAGAACACTCCACTACCATCGAAATGAAAGATGTAAAATTTGACCAGGGATTATCAGATGATGAATTTACTGTAGAAAGTCTGGTACCACCAAAAGAAGAAAAATAAGAATAAAGATTTGTATTAACTAACGTCAGATGGAAACACCTGACTACCCGCAGTTTTTAATTACAAACTTCAAACTCAAAACTTCGGACTTCGGACTTCAAACTTCAATCTCCTTCGCTTCCTCCAGCCAGGCAATAAATAGTTTATAACCCAGCGATAAAATAATTGCACCGACAAAGAGTCCGATAAACCCGGATGAAATAAATCCTCCAATCGATCCCAGGAAAATTACCAGCATTGGAACTGGAGCTCCCTTTCCCATTAATAGGGGCTTCAAGATATTGTCACTAACCATTACAACTACAAGTAAAATAGTCCATAATATGGCAACCCAGGTATCAGCCACTGTAAATATATAAACAATCACAGGAATAATCACCAATCCGGGACCCAGTTGAATAACACACAAAATAAGACAAATCAAAGCCCACAATCCAGCATATGGTATGCCAGCTAATAAAAAAACAATTCCAGCTAGAAAAGATTGAATTACAGCCACACCCAATACACCTTTTGCAACATTCCTTACAGTAATCTCAGAAGCCTGAGCAAACTCCTCCCCTCGCTCTCCAACCAACCTTCGATAGAAACGTCTTAACATTTTACCACCACTATCAGAATTGGCTAAAAACACTCCAGCAATGATTACTGATAAAATAAATTGAACCAATCCCATTCCTGTTCCCATCAATGCACCTAGCAGCCAATTTCCAATGGACAGTAATTCACTTTCATACTTATGTACAACATCTTCCAAATTTTCCGAAGCCAATTTCCATGTTCCATAAATGGTACCACCAACAAGGGGCCAATCAGCAACATCCTCAGGTGGAGGATCTATTCTGAACGATTTATTTTCGATATCTGTACTCAGTCTTTTAACCCCATCAACCATTGAACTGGTAAATAGCAAACTAGGAATAATAATAACCGATAGAAAAACCAGTGTAATAATTGTAGCAGAGATCTTTTTACTATCACCCAGCTTATTACTCATTGTTTTAAACATTGGAAATATGGCTACAGCAATTATCAATGACCATAACACTATTGAAACAAATGGATAGACTATTTTAAAACACCAGGCTAAAAGGAGAAGTAATACACCCAATTTTATTGTAACATCAATTACTGTTTGAATGGTGGTCTTTTTTTCAACATTCATTGTTTGATTTTCCATAAGAAGTTAAATTTTTTGATAAAGAATTTTTAAAGATAGTAAAAACCACTAAATTAAAATCTAGCTGATTTCTGCCATGTTTTTACTGTATAACCATATTAAATTTGCTTCATAAACTTAAACCAAAAAAGATTACTTATAAAACCAATCAGTTCTTTTAATTATTAATTAACCAAATCACTAACCAAAAACAGGAGGTTACCATGAAAGCAACAAAATTAATTTTAGCAATTGCATTTATTGCATTTACAACATTGGCCTATGCACAGACTGACAGGCCTGATCACGAAACACCACCACCTTCATTAACGATTAAAATGTCATTGAAGGTTGCGCTACAAAACCCTGAACTTGTAAAATCAATGCAAGAACAGTTGGAACCTAATTTTTTCAAAAGTATCTTAAGGCCAGAGTACTACACTGCAAAAGTTTTACATCGTAGAATTGTTTTTGTAATTTATGGAACTTTGGGCGAATGGAAAAAATTCTTCAGCATACGTCCTGATGATCCATCTGGCATAGCAGATTAATAGATCTATTTAACAATCGTGATCAATTTAAAACCCACCTGAATGGTGGGTTTTTCTTTTACCCTTTTTCAACAACAGTTAAATCATTTCATCAGGCGTACTAAACGTTTACAATCCACCAGCTACTTTAAAAGGGATAGACAGGTTCACCATGATATTGCGCCCCGAATTATAATATCCTAGTGGTTTTAAAGTAGACAAATGATCGATGTAATTAACATCAGTTATATTTGAGGAGACCACTTCCAGATTAAACGGTTGATTGGCTAATAAGAAAGAAAACCCGATTCCGGCATCAAATAAGGTATAACCACCTGATTTAGTTTCGAAAGGTGCAGGTTCATTTTGCTTAAAAGCAATCCCTGATCCTGCCTTAACATAAAAATTAAACATTTGCCATAATTCTTTTTTACTCCATTTAATTTCAAGGATCAAGCGATTATGAGGAATAAATGGCAAATTGCTACCATTAGATTGTTTACCCCTGATATAGCTATATGTGCCTTTAATTCCAAAATCATGGATGACCAGTATTTCTGTAACTGCCTCTAATCCATATAAAAATGCATCATTTTGTATATATCGGTAAATATATGTCCCCTCATCAGTCGTATCAGTTGTAGGTGACAAGAAAATATACTGGTTGATATAATTATAAAATCCAGCAACATCAATCAGTAAATGTTTAGAGTGAAAATGGACACTTAAATCGCCCTCATAATTACGTTGTGAGTTTAAATCCCGGTTGCCCTGTTCATATCGTGTTCCATGCTGACCATCCTGTGTCAACTCCGCTA
>DAOVYU010000292.1 GCA_030635465.1 Bacteroidales bacterium
AATATGGGATTAGATTTTTCAAGTAAAAGATTAGAAAAGGAATTCGAAATATATGATGGACCGTATACTCCTTCAAGGGAATATCATTTATCAAAATATTTATTTTTACAAATGGATTTTGGTTTATTATATACAGTGAGGTATTACATAGCTTTAAAAACGGAAGTCGAAGTTTGCCATCCCCTGAAAAGCAATTCGGATTATATTCAAATGACCTGGAACATACTTCATTTGGGCTCAAATTATTGTATGAAATTGATTTAAAATCTAATAACAAAATTGGCTTTTTTGCACATGCTGCAGGTGCATTTTCAGGATTTGCCGTTGCTCATTCACCTTTGCTGAGTTTGGGTATCTATCTCAAAAAATAACAAACAATTAACATTTTTCCACTTGACAAACCTTATGTTATTGTGTAACTTTGATACACTCTACGCATTACGCCACCTCATGATTGCAATTAACTTTAATACTGAAACAAAAATTCTGGAAAATAATTTATCGGGCACCATTACGATAGCTGATGTATTAAACATGTATCATCAAATTGAGCATCACGGTCAATTGCCTGCTAACCTGAAAATTATCATAGATTCTCATAAAGCCAGATATAGTTTTACTGAAAAAGACCTACAGGAAATTGCAAATGCTATGAAACATTTACTTACTAAATTCAATAGCATACAGGAAGCCATTATTCAATCGACCCCTTATGAAACAGCTATGGCTGTATTGTATGAGCAAATGGTTCAAATAGAAAATTTCCGATTCAAAGTGTTTTCTTCCTACGAGGCTGCTTTACAGTGGTTAAAAAAATAGCCTGAAAGATAATTTTGCTATTTTTTCTTATGCTATTTTTAAAATTTGAAGAGAATCCTTACGTCCCTTTACGAATACTTCAATAAAATCTTCTTTTAACTGATTCTGTGGTTCTAATTCTTGATACACTTCTTTAGAGATTAGCAGTTGAGAATTATGCTCTTTATTTAGTTGTTCTATTCTGGATGCAATAATTACTGCATTTCCTGTAACCGAATATTGTTTTCTTAAATCTGTACCAACATTACCCGCCACTACTCTGCCGGTATGTAAACCAATCCCAACCTTTGTCAAAGGAATTTCGCCATTTTTACTTTTCTCATTTACGGATTGAATAATTTCTTTTGCGGCTTGAAAAGCATTTTCACTATCGTTTCCTGAAGAAACAGGAGCACCAAAAGTAGCCATAAAACCATCGCCTAAAAACTGGTTAATTATTCCATGGTGCTTATTTACTGAATTTATCATAAATCCGAATACTTCATTCTGGTAATGTATGATCTCTTCAGGATTTCGACTTTCAGCAAATGGTGTAAATCCTCTTATATCAAGAAACATTATACAAACTGACTTCCGTTGAATTTTTTCATCGGAACTCTCAGATAATAACTCCCTTGCCACAGCAGTGGAAACTTGTTGATCCAACAAGGTTTTAATTTTTTTCTCAGCTTTGATCAACTTTTCTTGAGTTGATTTTAAATCCTGATGTGCAATATTCAATCGTTTATGATCAAGACGTTTACTTACATATAACCAATATAAGGTAGCAGCCAGTGCTAACAATAATGTTAGTCCGATTATCAGATTTTTTCGAAACTTATTTTGTTGTTCTATTTCACTTTCCTGATTCTGTAATTCTAATTCCTGGATTTCTTTTTCCTGGGTTAAGAGTTGTATTTCTTGTAAATTTCGTTCAATCTGGTGCGATTTATCTAGTAGTACCAATTGCTGTTGCTTTTCATCTTCAATGATTTTATCATTTAATTCATTATAAAGCTTATAATATTCAAGTGAGGTTTCGTAATCTTCATTGGCTTCAGACTCAATGGCCATTTTTCTATAATCCTTAAGGGTTTGTAATTCCACGATTTTTTCTGCTGAATCAATAGCATTCTCTTCAGGTTTCATCAATTCGTCTATCTGCTCCTGAAGATTACTGATACCTTCCTTTGAGGCTTGCAAACCAGTTGTGTCACCCAGTTTTTCTTTTTCACCAATGGCCAGCCTATAATATTCCAGTGATTTGGGAATATTTCCTAATTTATCATAATTCTCTGCAATTCGTCGGAACAATTCTGCGATTTGCTCTTCATCACCCTTATCTTTTAAAATATTGATAGCCTTTTCATAATTTTTAATAGCCTTTTCATAATTTCCATTATTTTCATACGTTTCGGCAGTTTTTATAGTTGAGGATAAAGCCAGGTCCTGAGAGCCAGCGTTAATAGTTCTCCCTAATTTCAAAGCACTCAGCTTTTCTTTAAATATATTCTGTTTTACACCTATCGAATCTAGCTTTGTCAGGTAAACTTCAGCCTTGCCAATACCGTCCTGGTAATCTACATTTAATGCAAATTTAAGGGCTGATTGAAAGTTTTGCTGTGCATCATAATAATGTTCTTTGATATAATGAGCTTCACCAAGCAAGTTATAGGCATCTACTTTTAAGAAATATTGTCCTCTTTCTACAGAAGTTTCCATTTCGTCAAATAAATTCTCAGATAGATCCACGGCTTGTTTTCCATATTTTAATGCTCTCCGAATGTTCAAATCGAGGTAGTGCCCAGTAAGCTCATTCAGAATCACCAGTTTATCTATACCATAACTTTCATCAAGCTGGTTTTCCAGGGGTTCCAAATCATCTTGAGCAATGCTGGTTAATACAAGGATAAACATTCCAAATAATATCGTGAGCACTTTGATCATAAGGTTATTGCAAATTTCACTTCAGAATAATAATAATTGATACAAAGTTATTAAAGTATTTAAATTTTGGTTGTGTAAGAGTAGTTCGGAAACATCAGAGCATAAAAAAAGCCGGAAAAATCCAGCAATCATGAAGAATCCTTTGGGAGTTCTTCCTCGCGACAATCTGCTCTAACTTGGCCATCACCGCTTTTATTTCTGCAAAGATGCGATTCATCTCTGTTTTCTGATTGCAAAACTATATACAATTATTAAAAACTATGTTAAGAAATAGTTAATATTTTGGGAATTCATTATTATTTTTAGCCATACTTTCAATTCCACAATTATTAAATGAAATAAAAGGATATTCATGTTTATTCTGGACAAGCCCTATGTTTCTGAATTCTTAAAGCAAACACTTGAAGAATTTCAGATTCCTGTATTGAAAACAGCTATAGCTAAGGAGTTCACTTTAGGTAATAGCATTAACTTTTTATCAGAAGCAGAAGCAATAAAAATGATCCGAACTAATTCCAGCAGCTTGCTTTATACCAATTCTGAAAATGCCATTAATTGGATTGTTAATAATCTACAGTTTACAGATTTGCCTGACAAAATCGATCTGTTTAAAGATAAATTTAAATTCAGGCAATTGCTAACAGATTTATACCCGGATTTTTATTTTAGAGAAGTATCATTTGAAGAAATTGAAAACATCAATATAGAAGAGCTTCCCTTTCC
>DAOVYU010000358.1 GCA_030635465.1 Bacteroidales bacterium
ATAGGTAATGACTTTAAACTTACCGGTAAATCAAGAACGGATGGCTCTAAGCTTCGAAAGCTAATAGCTAAAGTATTAATCTCTACAAACCCACCAAAAAGTGCTTTTGAAAATTCTTATGAGATCATTCCACCCAAAGGAGTTCCCAAAATTCTTTTGGAATATGTTGACACATATATTGTAACAAGCGGTGCATCATACAACCTTCAAGTTTGGAACAGGAATCCATCATCTGAATCAGTTCAAATTCAATACACAAGCGATGAAACACTTCAATCAGGTGAAGTTCGTTTTATTTTAGTAAAAATTGATCCAGATAGCCACAAGATTAGCTCTATTGCAGTATTAACACCCGAATATATCGTTAAAAAATTCGGAGCATTTGGTAAGCCGACAGTAAAAAATCAATTGATTATTTCATCATCTTTACGTCAGTTGATACTATCAAAACCGAATGGGCTATTGTTTTATGACGATAATTTGGTCGGAAATAAAGTCAACATTAAAAATCTATCAAATTTCAGCATCCACAATCAGCCAACTTCTGAATCCTTATTACCACTTTCAACAATTAAGGGAATCGTGATTGATAAAATTATTGGACAATCCATTGCACCAGCAGCAACCAAGAATCGAGGTCAAAGGCTCGAAGAAATTTTTGCTACTGCACTCGGCTATAATATTGCCGATGATGAATTACTTGCTGGTGGGTATCCTGATATAAATAACCAGGCACTTGAAGTTAAGATTCAGGATTCACCGACAGTTGACTTGGGTAAGTATAGTCCAGAATTTGAAATTACGATTCCAAATTGTGGTGATTTTACAACTCGAAATATACGCTATCTCATCGCCCTTACGAACCCTGAAACCAACATAATTGAAGGTGCAGTTTTATGCCCTGGAAAAAAGCTTGGTTTGCATTTCACCTATGTTCCAGAAGAAAGTTACAAATGTCAAAGATCTATACCAATGGCTTTTTTTGAAGACATAAAGGGACTGTCTGTATTTAATCCGTAAACATTGATAATTGTGGTACTTTAAAAATTGACCAAACTATATTGTCAATCTCATCTTCAATGCTACTGCGTTTTTCAATATTTGATTCGTTGTAGCATTGTTCAGCTAAGGCAATTAGTTTTTTTGAATCTGCAAGATTTGGATCTGGTATCGGAAATTGCTCAACATATTGCGTTATAAATCGCCTTCTATTTGAGTAAAGTTTGTTTTGAAACTTTATATCATAAAAATCTTCTATGAAATGTGAGTTCGCCACTGCTAAGACGAGCCACAAAATATTCTCAGGCATGTTATCATTGTCATGTATCAACCAATAACAGTCACCATTAACAATAGTACCCTCCTTGTCCATCCAGAATGTAGGACGTTCTGATATGTCTCGGAAGATAATTTTTGGTTGATTCCAAAATGATGGATTTTGTGGAACCCAAATTTCAAACCATTGCCTGTTTGCTGCAATAACATACTTTCTACCCGCAAGTTGCTCCTTATTATTTTCAAGATACTTTTTAGAAAGCGGGTATTCATCAATGTTAAATGGTTGTCTTTTCCCATTAACGTTCTTATGAGTATAAAGAATGGTTTTTTTTTTCGTTTGTTCATTGCATCTAAATCTTCTGGCTACATGATGGGTAGTTAATGGAAGCAATAATTCGGGTTCGAAGCCAACTTCTGTTTTCCAGTCTGATCGAATAAAAACATTATCAGCGGTGGTCTTTACACCAACACGAATTTTTCCTACATCTTTAAACAAACACCACGTATTGTAACCTACTTTATTTAGCCATTGTTCTGTCTCTGAATCTTGAAGTCGCCATAAGCCGGATGGCTTAGAATCAAATGTTAAATGTCCATTCTTAACTCGGAAATTACCCTGTTTTGAAGAAACGACACCATCATATTGTAGGGCTTCAATTTGATTTTCAACGGAAGGAATTTTTTCTATATTGCTTTCATTATCTGTCATATATACGGATGAAAATGGGATATTGAAGTTATTCTGCTTGTTGCGTGGCGAAAGCACCATCACGGCAGGTAAAACAGCTGCCTCAAATACTTTGGTGTCACCAAAATCCCAAATCCCTTTTATTGAATATTGATTATGAATAATTTCCCGAAATTTTCCAGCACCTTTTGTTGTTAAAAATCGGTTAGATACAATAACACCAGCAACACCATTAGGATTCAACACAGCCTTCATTGCAACTAAAAAAGCTTGGTAAATGTCAATCCGACCTTTTAGTCCAAAATTTTGTCTAAGAAGTTGGGTTTGTTCTGCCCCCAACACTTGTGTTCGTATGTATGGTGGGTTTGCTATTAAGAGATCAAACTCAGGATTCGACATAGTAGAAAACAGATTTGAAGGGTCTGTTTCTAAACACATTTGAAGAAAATCAGTATTATGTAAATTTAAATGAAGGTCAGGAAAATTATTTTTCAGTCTATTTTTCGCAATATCAATTGAAGCAGGATTGATATCATATCCATGAATTTCAATCTTTTTTATTGAATTAGCATACAGGTTCTGTACTAAATTGATTAGCAATTCTCCATCACCAATAGCTGGATCAACAATTTTAATATTTTGTTTCAATGAAGCATACTCGATAATTTTTTTTGAAATAAAATCTGCAAAAATCTCCGGTGTGTAATGTGCACCTTCTTGCTTTCTGGATGTAACATGGTCATATCTTTTACTAATCATCTCTATAATTAATCCTTTTTTTGCTACTAATAGTATTCATTTAATTGCTGGATGTTAAGAGATAATTGATTTTTTTTCTGACAATCGGGTAGCCAGGGGCTGTTACCAGCCCCAAGCCCCCTCAGACACGTACGTGAAAGTTTCCCTTCATACGGCTCAAGCATTTCTAAGGCTAAGCCTGTCAAGGCCGCCCGGCTGTTACCGAACTATGTCTTTTAAGCAAT
>DAOVYU010000025.1 GCA_030635465.1 Bacteroidales bacterium
AACGGACGCAATTACATTAGCTGTTTTCCGTCCAACCCCTGGTAATTTTTGTAAATCTATTATATCAGAAGGTATTATACCATTGAATTCTTTAATCAGAGTTTGCGCCATTCCGATCAAGTTTTTCGTTTTATTATTGGGGTAGGAACAACTTTTAATCAACTCATATACTTCTTCGATGCTGGCTTTGGCTAGTGCTGATTCATTTGGAAATGATTTAAAAAATGCGGGTGTAAGCATATTGACCCTAACATCTGTACATTGGGCAGAAAGAATGACAGCTACTAAAAGTTCATAGGCTGACTTATAAGTCAATTCAGTCTCAGCAACAGGCATGTGCTCATCAAAGTATGCAATTACTTTTTTAAATCTTTCTTTTTTAGTCAACCTTTCCATAATCAATTTGTAAATAAAAACATTTAAATTGTCACTGCAAAAATAAAAAAGCCCTGATAAAAATGAATCCATCAGGGCTTTATTAATTTACGATTTTATCAATTCATCATCAAATTAAAACTCCCGGTACGTTTTGTTTTAATAATTGTTAAAGCCCGGGAATAATTTAAGATACTGTTGATAATTCTTTTGTCTGGGGAAATACACAAATCTGAATCTAACATTTCACTGTTACTTAGTTTTCGACTATCTGTCTGACAGGCAATCTCTGCACAGTCCATATTTGTAACGTTTTTCTCACCACTAACAAAAGAAATTAATTCATTAAGAGTAAAAGAATTTTTCATAGGCAATTTAATATATATCACATTTTTAAACTACCTAACGATATAACTTCACAATTTATTTTAATCTATTCAAATAAATTATGAGAAACAGGAGAAAAAATTATTTTCAACTATTAATTAATGTTGACTGATGATCCGAATATTTATTTACAATAAACTTAACTATTGTGTAAGAACAATATTCTTTTCTGTTATGAGCTTTCGCAAATTGATTAGAGCATAACGCATTCTTCCAAGAGCAGTATTTATGCTAACACCGGTAACTTCAGCTATATCTTTAAAACTCATCTCAGCATAATGACGCATGTATAGAACTTCACGCTGTTCATCTGGCAATAATTCAATCAATTTCCTGACATCTTTGTGGATCTGATCAGTAATAATTCTATCCTCAATGGATTTATCCATCATATTCAGATTTTCAAAAATGTCGAAATTCTCATTCTTACTGTTATCAATTACAGGAATTCTATTTGACTTCCTGAAATGGTCGATAGTTAAATTATGAGCAATTCGCATAACCCATTGCAAAAACTTCCCTTCTTCGTTATATGAGCCAGAACGAAGCGTATTAATGACTTTAATAAAAGTATCCTGGAATAAATCATCTGCTAATTCCTTATTTTTCGTAATCATAAGGATATAAGCATAAATGCGATTTTTATGACGAGATATTAATTTTTCGAGACAGATGTGATCGCCTTTTAAATAACTACCTATAAGCTCTTTATCACTTATTTTGTGAGCTTTCATTTGTACCTCCTTTTAAAGGGTTAATAGGTAGAATGTTTATCTATAGGCGCTTCTCTTTTTAATGAATAATAAGTTAACGATTGTATTTGATTAAACAAATATAATGCAAAAGTATCATATTTATCTTTTAAATGCAAATTTAATTAATAATTTTGGCCGGTTTATCTTAAAAGATGTTAAAGGAAAGTCAAATAGAGTTAGATCCGAGGAATTATATTTTAATCAAGGGTGCAAGGGTACACAACTTAAAAAGTATTGATCTTGCAATCCCCAAAAATAAATTGATAGTAATAACTGGATTATCCGGTTCCGGAAAATCGTCTCTGGCATTCGACACCATATTTGCAGATGGTCAAAGGCGATATGTTGAGAGCCTAAGTTCCTATGCTAGACAGTTTCTAGGACGTATGAGTAAGCCTGAAGTAGACTACATTAAAGGGATAGCTCCAGCCATTGCCATTGAGCAAAAAGTCAACACCCGTAATCCTCGTTCAACTGTTGGCACCTCGACTGAAATTTACGAATATCTTAAGCTTCTTTTTGCCCGAATTGGAAAAACCTATTCCCCTATTTCCGGAAAGATTGTACGAAGGCATTCTGTAAGCTTTGTAACTGATCATATCTTTTCTCAAGATTCAGGCTCCAAAATAATTATTTACAGTCCCTTAGAAGTTGAGAACAAAATGAGGTCAATCAATGACCAGCTATCTGTATTGCTGCAACAAGGATTTAACCGAATTAAAATCAATGGAGACATCCTTAGAATAGATGATGCATTGAAAAAAAACATCTCTGGTAAGGATCAATTATATGTTGTAATAGACAGAATTATCATTCAGGAAAAGGATGGCGACCTAAAGTCAAGGATAGCTGATTCCGTTCAAACGGCGTTTTATGAGGGGCATGGAACCTGCTTTATTGAAATAGAAAATGATCAGGGAAAGCAAGTTGAAAAATATAGCAATAAGTTTGAGGCTGATGGAATTAGTTTTGAAGAACCAACTATTAATTTATTCAGTTTTAACAATCCTTATGGTGCATGTAAGTCATGTGAAGGATTTGGAAGTGTAATTGGCATTGATCCGGATCTTGTAATTCCCAATAAGAGTCTTTCAGTTTATGAAGATGCCATTGCTTGCTGGAAGGGTGAAAAAATGAGTGAATGGAAAGAGCAACTTATTAAAGATGCCTACAAATTTGACTTTCCTGTACATAAACCCATTTATGAATTAACAGACGAACATCAGAAACTCCTCTGGACAGGTAACGATTATTTTAGTGGTCTATTTGATTTCTTTAAATACGTTGAAGAACAAACATATAAAATTCAATACAGGGTTATGCTCTCTCGGTATAGGGGAAAAACGCTTTGTCCGGAATGTAATGGATCAAGGTTGAGGAAAGATGCAAATTATGTTAAAATAGCAAATAAATCATTGAGTGATATTACTTTAATGTCGATTTCATCACTTATTGAATTTTTTAATAATATATCACTGAATGAATTTGATTATCAAATTGCTGAAAGAATATTGATAGAAATTACCAACAGATTACAATTTCTGGAGGATGTTGGTTTAGGATATTTAACGTTGAACAGGTTATCGAATACATTATCGGGAGGGGAATCACAACGTATCAACCTTGCAACATCCCTGGGAAGTAGTCTTGTGGGCTCATTATATATTCTTGATGAACCAAGCATAGGACTACATCCAAGGGATACCAATCGTTTATTGAAAGTTTTAAAACAACTACGTGACCAGGGCAATACTGTAATTGTGGTTGAGCATGAAGAAGAGATCATAAAACAAGCTGATCAGATTATTGATATTGGTCCAAAAGCTGGAATTCATGGTGGGGAATTGATTTTCCAGGGAGAATTCAAGCAACTCATCGATTCAAAAGAAAGTCTTACAGCGAAATACCTTACAGGCAGATTAGATATTGAATTACCAGAACGAAGAAGGAGTTGGAAAGAATACATTGAGATAATTGGAGCCCGGGAAAACAATTTAAAAAGCATTGACATTAAAATTCCGCTTAATATTTTAACTGCAGTTACTGGTGTAAGTGGATCCGGAAAAACAACCCTAATTAAAAATATCTTGTTTCCTGCTTTAAAGAAAATGTTTGGAGGCTATAGTGAGAAAACAGGAAATTTCGATAAATTGAATGGAGATTTTAATCGTATTGCATCTATTGAGATGGTAGACCAAAATCCGATAGGTCGGTCGTCAAGATCAAATCCCGCAACATACGTAAAAGCCTATGACGATATACGTGCATTGTTTTCAAATCAACCTGTTGCCAAGCTAAGGGGATACAAACCAGGATATTTTTCTTTCAATATCGAAGGTGGTAGATGCGATGAATGTGAGGGTGAAGGTGTTGTAAAAATTGAGATGCAGTTTATGGCAGATATCTTCCTGACCTGCGAAAATTGTAATGGAAAAAGATTTAAAGAAGAAGTGCTGGATATTAAATACATGGAAAAGGATATCAGTGACATACTTAATATGACTATTAATGAAGCTGTGGAGTTCTTCAGTTCATCAGAAAAATCTACTTCGATTGAGCGGAAAATTGTTGAAAAACTAAAACCATTACAAGATGTAGGATTAGGATACCTTGGATTGGGACAACCTTCAAGCACATTAAGTGGAGGAGAAGCTCAACGGGTTAAACTTGCTTTTTTTCTTTCAAAAGGGACTGCGGAGTCACCCACCCTATTTATTTTTGACGAACCAACAACTGGCCTTCATTTCCATGACATTTCAAAGCTACTTACAGCTTTCAATGCACTTATTGAAAAAGGCCATTCAATCATTGTTATTGAGCATAATATTGAGGTAATTAAATGTGCTGATTGGATTATTGATTTGGGTCCTGAAGGTGGTGATAATGGTGGTTTTATTGAGTTTGAAGGCACTCCTGAAGATTTAATAAAGATTAAGAAATCACATACCGCATCTTATTTGGTCGAAAAATTCAGCTCCTAACTATTTACAAGATTTCATTTTTTTCATAAATAATCCCTTTCCCCCTAAAATATTCTTTACATTTGCAACAATGTCGCAATTATATCATGAAAGCAAAAGAATTGTTAGATAATTATAATTTATATATAACTGAGGGGAGAGTGAATATTTTGGACATTTTCCTAAAAAGTAATGTTGGACTTTCCGAAAAAGATATTCAGGATAGACTTAGTAAAAAAAGTGATAGGGCTACAATATATAGAACCCTTAAAGTATTTAAGGAAACTGGCATCGTTCATCCTGTATCCGCTGAAGGTTCAGCAACAAAATATGTATTAAAGAAAGAACCTCAGGAACATTTGCATTTTAAATGTACAAAATGCAGGAATATTTCATGTTTAGCTGATATACAAATAAGTGGGTATGAGTTACCGCAGGGCTATAAAAAAATAGAATCAAATTTTTTAATCATAGGCATTTGTAATGAATGTAATAATTGACAAAAATTTAGACAATTTACTGGTTATCTGTAAACATTTCATGATACTGGCAATATTGATTTGCCTGTTAAATGCTTGTTCAATTAACAGTTATGAAACCAAACCTATAATTTCGGTAAGCATACTTCCTCAAAAATATTTCCTTGAGAAAATTGCCGGAGATCATTTTGAAATAAATGTATTAATACCACCTGGTGCCAGTCCTGCAACATATGATCCAAGTCCTGCACAGATTGTTGAACTTTCCAAATCACAGATCTATTTTAAAATCGGACACATTGAATTTGAAAAAAACTGGCTGGATAAAATCTCTCTTGAATATCCCCAACTTAATATCATTGATAATTCAAGTAATCTTGATCTGATGGAAACCCAGCATTTTGTTCGCAATCATGGTCATCATCATGGATCTATTGAACCACACACGTGGATGAGCCCAAAAAATGCAAAGGTAATAGCAAGTAGTATGTTTGAGGCAATATTAAGCCTGGATAATATAAATGAATCATTTTATACTAAAAATTTCAATCAACTCATTTCTGAGATTGATTCCCTTAATCAAGAGATTTCGATACTACTGCAGGATATAAAAGCCAGAAGTTTTATTATTTATCATCCAGCACTAACATATTTCGCTGAAACGTACAGGCTTAAACAAATACCCATTGAAATAGAAGGTAAAAATCCATCTGCATTTCATATTAAACAAATCATAGATACGGCAAAATCTCAAAATATCAAAATTGTATTTATACAGAAACAGTTTGACCAGGATAAAGCCAAAACAATTGCCAATGAAATTGATGGATATCTAATACCAATTGATCCATTAGATTACAACTGGCAGAGTCAATTACTGACTATAGCAAATTCATTTGTTAAGGTTTCAGACACAAAAGTAAATGAGTGATTACAAAAAGATAGCAGGATTGAATAAGGTTTATGCAGGATATGATGGGAAAATCATAATCAACGATGTAAACCTGGATATTTTCGAAAATGATTTTATTGGGATTATTGGACCAAATGGAGGTGGTAAAACCACATTGGTTAAAGTGATTCTGGGATTAATCAAACCATATAAAGGTAATATTGAATACTCGCTTGAAAATTCCGGTGTACGCTTACCAATTGGTTATCTTCCTCAAATAAATGCCATTGATAAAAAATTTCCTATTTCAGTGAATGATGTAGTGTTGTCAGGCTTTCTAAGTACTGAAAAATATATTAAAAAACATACCCTTGACGAAAAAAACAAAGCTGATGAGATAATGAAGGAAATGGGAATAGTCGACCTGAGGAAGAAATCAGTTGGTGAATTATCCGGCGGACAGTTACAACGCGTATTTTTAGCCAGAGCAATTATTTCTTCGCCTAAGCTATTGATACTAGATGAACCAAATACCTTTGTGGATAATAAGTTTGAAGGTGAATTGTATGAAAAATTGAGTCATCTGAATAAAACTATGGCGATCTTAATCGTATCTCATGATATTGGGATGATTTCAACTTATATAAAAACGATTGCCTGCGTGAATGGTGAGGTACATTACCACAGATCCAATATCATCAATGAAGAACAACTCCAGGCATACAACTGTCCCATTCAATTAATCACTCATGGGGATGTACCTCATACTGTTCTTAAAACACATAATCATCATCATTAAATTGCTGTATGTTTGAACTATTTTCATATCATTTTTTTACAAATGCAATATTTGCAGCTGTCTTAACCAGCATAAGCTGTGGAATAATAGGCACTTATATCGTATCAAAACGTCTTGTCTTTATAAGCGGAGGAATTACACATACATCTTTTGGTGGAATTGGTATGGGATACTTTTTTGGATTGAATCCTCTAATTGGTGCAGCAATTTTTAGTATTCTAAGTGCACTTGGCATCGAATTTATGTCGAAAAAGACTGAAGTCCGGGAAGATTCAGCTATTGCAATTATGTGGTCATTTGGGATGGCAGTAGGTATCATTTTTATTTTCCTTACACCTGGGTACGCTCCAAATCTAATAACTTATTTATTTGGAAGCATACTCACTGTTACAAAACTTGATTTAATGATATCTTTTGGAGTAACGATGATTGTTATCATTTTCTTTTTAATGTTTTACAAAACAATACTATTTGTATCATTTGATCCTGATTTTGCGAAAGCCAGACAAATAAATGTCGACTTAATGAATTACGCTTTGATTACATTGGTTGCATTAACAATTGTTATAAATATTAAGGTTGCTGGAATCATTCTCATCATTTCGTTACTCACAATTCCCCAGGCATCAGCAAACCTTTTCTACAAAGATTTTAATAAAATAATACTCTACTCAATAATTATAGGACTTACAGGATCATTAATGGGATTATTGCTATCATATTATATCAATATTCCAAGCGGTGCAACCATCATTTTTACCCTGGTATTAATTTTTCTCATATTGAGACTATTTAGAACAATAAAAATCAGATATTTATCAGACCTAAATTAACTAGCAACCATAAGCAATATTTAGATAATCAGCCAGTTATACTTCTGATGCTGTTTATTGCTACAAAATAAAATCTATTTACATACGAAATACACCAAACAAAGTGAAACTATCCTTTCCCAAATTTGTATAAAATATATAATTTTATATTAAATATATGCATGGCATATTATCAGTTTTAAATCATTTAATGAAACACATATTACCAAACATATTATTACTAATAATTGTATGGATTTTTATTATTCCTTCAACTAAAGCACAGGATCCATATTTTACGCAATATTATAATGCGCCTCTTTTTTATAATCCAGCACTCACTGGCATTGACAAAGGTTTAAAAATTCGGGTGAATTACAGAGATCAATGGCCACAATACACAGATGATCTTAAATCATATAATTTTTCGATGGATGTTGCTGAAAGGTTTATGCCCGGAGCAGGTGGACTTGGAATTATTTTCAACACCAATAAAGAGGGTAAAGGGTTTATTAAAAGAAACCAGATTGGCGGATCATTATCGGCAAGAATTAGAATGGGTGATTACTGGACAAGTCAATTGGGATTACTGGTATCATATATTCAAAAACAAATTGACAATGATGATTTTATTTGGAGTGACCAATTGGACAACCTTCATGGTTTATTATACCCAAATTCTTCCTTTGCTGGATTTTCAAGCCAAAACACTTCTTATGTTGACCTGAACCTTGGTTATGCAGTTAAGTATGAAAAGCATTATATAAGTGCTACACTGGGTGTTGCTGTTCATCATGTCACTAAACCAAATGAATCGTTCTCCAGTCTTGAACAAAGATTGGGTAGAAAATATATCTTCTCATCAGATTTTGTTATTCTGCAAAGGAGTAATCCAAAGAAAGGATTTAAGTTTAATCCCGGGTTATTATATGAATATCTTTCAGGATATCATACTTTTACATTGGGATCAAACATTGCTAAATCGGTATTGTATGCTGGTGTTTGGTATCGAAGTAAACAATCTCAAATCTATAATTATCAAGCTGTATCAGTGTTAGTAGGGCTAAATATACCAATGGTAAATAAGTATTCAAGGGTTAAGTTTATGTATAGTTATGACATCAGTGTAAACAACATGAAAGGAAATGGTGGTGCACATGAAATAACTTTACGATTTGAGTTTGATCAGATTCATTTATTTAAGAGCGGATCATCATTTGCTGATGACTATCCCATCATTTATGACCCTGTTATTTTCTAACTGTCATTCAATACTTTCTATATAATTACACATCTTAAAATCTATATGTATTTTTATTAGGAATTTGCTGTGTGAATAAAAAATTATACTTTCTTAGTACTTAAAGTTACTTTACAATCCAGAAATCAAATTCGATTTAATTACTTCGAAACACACCATATAGAATACCTTAAACCAATTGAGCTATTGTGATGTTGGTATTTTTCAAGTTGATTCTCCTCATATTAACTTTACTCGTACCAATACCAAAGGGAATCTT
>DAOVYU010000263.1 GCA_030635465.1 Bacteroidales bacterium
AATGGTTGGCAAAATATCCAGGGAAGTGATAAATTCATCTGAAGTAGAATTGGGTTCGATATTATCTGCCCATTTCATCACACAAGGAACCCTCACACCACCTTCCCATGCCGTTCCTTTTCCTTCCCGCAAAGGAATTGCTGATCCACCATGGTTTCCAAAATTAAGCCATGGGCCATTATCACTAGCATAAATAATTAAGGTATTGTCATCAATTCCATTTTCCTCAAGTGCTTTCATTACTTCACCAACTGACCAATCAATTTCCATCATTGCATCACCATACAGACCTTGTTCACTTTTTCCCTTATACTTTTCAGAAACGGCTAAGGGAACATGAACCATTGAATGTGGGAAGTAAAGAAAGAATGGATTATCCTTGTTTCGATTTATAAAATCCACAGCTTTTGTTGTATACAGGGTGGTCAAATCCTCCTGGTCTTTTAGATTATTAATTTCTTTTACACAGGTAGAGTCTTTATTCAGACAAAGTGTTGGGTATAATCCTTTATATCCATCATTAATACTTTTTCCATCATAGTCCACAGGCCACATATCATTTGAATAAAGTAATCCAACATATTCATCAAATCCAAAATTAAGGGGTAAAAATTCTGGCTGATGCCCAAGGTGCCATTTTCCAAAAATTGCAGTTTTATACCCTTTTTGCTTCAAGATATTTGCAATTGTGGTTTCATCTGGATGGAGACCTGTAAAAGAAATGGCGCTCAGTGCACCACGAATATTCACCCTTTGCGCATAACAGCCTGTAAGCAAAGATGCTCTTGACGCACTACACACAGCTTCAGACACATAAAAATTAGTGAATTTTTTTCCTTCGGAGGCCAGCTTATCAATATTTGGAGTTTCAAATCCCTGTGCACCAAAACATCCTAAGTCAGCATAACCCTGGTCATCCGTAAAAATGATGATGATATTGGGTGGTTTCTCTTTTTCTTTTGTGCAACTAATTAAAATAACTGTAAAAATCAGAAATGCTAGTATAAATTCAAATGATATTGGTTTCACAGAGTTTAATATAAATTGTTAATTTTTAAATATCCTTGATGCTTTAAAAGCTGAAATTAATTAATTCTTATTTCTTGATTTAATCTTATATCCTTGGATGAACTTCCAATTTGAATTTCGTATGTACCCGGTTCAATCCTATATTCCTGCTGATCCACATCCCAGTACTGAAGCTGTTCTTTATCAATATCAATTGAAATTGATTTTTCTTCATCTTCATTTAATGAAATCCTTTTAAATCCAATTAATTGTTTAATGGGTCGCCAGAATTTCGGATCAATTTTTTGGATATAAACCTGGACAACTTCATCACCATAATAATTGCCGGTATTCTTTATTTTCATCTGTAGCAAGATTTTACCATTAGATTGATTGATCTTTATATCTGAATACTCAAAATCAGTAAAACTTAATCCGAAACCGAAAGGATAAAGCGGTTCCCCTTCAAAATATCGATATGTCCTGCCTTCCATATTGTAATTTTCAAAATCAGGAAGATCATTTACTGAATTATAAAATGTGACTGGCAATCTACCAGAAGGATTCACATCGCCAAAAATAATATCAGCAAGAGCATTACCACCTTGCTCACCCGGATACCAGGTAAACAATATAGCATTGGCCATTTTTTCAATTTCTGGAATGGCCATGGCACTGCCTCCAGTTATTACAACAATTAGAGGTTTACCTTTAATTTGATCTTTGACCATTTTTACATATTTGATTTGATTGGCTGGCAAACTGATATCCATTCGATCTCCACCATTCGAATTTAACATAGCATCTCCCTCTTCACCTTCGTACAGTGAATTAATTCCAAGACAAACAACTACAGCATCAGCCCTTCCTGCTTGCCAGAAACCATGAAACAATGAATCGTTATGAAACATAAATCCCTGGTTGTATTCCACAATAGTACCTTCATCAACTTCTGCAACCAGGCCTTCCAGGAAAGTTGTCATTTCACCAGAAAAACCATTGTAATTTCCAAGCAATGCAGTCACATCTGTTGCAGTAGGGCCTAATATTAATAAATTTTTGAGTGTCTTTTTATTTAGAGGAAGTGCTCGACCTTCATTTTTTAGAAGAACAATAGATTTGGAGGCTGTTTCATAAGCCAATTGTTTGTGTAGTTCACAATTTACAACCTCAGGCTTAATAGATGTATAAGGATTTAATCCATCAGGATCGAAAAGGCCCAGGTTTAATCTTGTTTCTAAAAGAGGTTTTAATGCCTCATCTACAACCTTTTCATCAATTAATCCGGTATCAACAGCTTTAGGAAGGTATTTATAGATATAACCACAGTTCAAATTCACACCAGCTTTTGCCGCCATCGCTGCAGCTTCAACTTTTTCATCGACAATATTGTGTCTTGCCCAAATATCATCCAAAGCCCAGCAATCTGAAACGATATGCCCCTCAAAACCCCATTCATGCCTTAATATGTCTTTTAGCAAATATTCACTTCCGCAACAGGGTTTATCAAAAGTACGGTTATAAGCACACATCACTGCTTCCACCTGTGATTTCTGTACTAATGCCTGAAATCCTGGCAAATAGGTTTCCCTGAAATCCCTTTCTAAAGGTATCGCATTAAAATAATGGCGTGTTTTTTCGGGTCCGCTATGAACCACATAATGTTTGGCACAAGCAGCTGTTTTTAAATACTTTGGATCATCACCCTGCAAACCCTTCACAAATGCAATTCCCATCTTTGAAGTCAGGTAAGGATCTTCTCCATAAGTTTCCTGTCCTCTCCCCCATCTTGGATCGCGAAATATATTGATATTGGGCGTCCAAAAAGACAATCCTGAATACTGGACTCTGTTTCCAATCCGAACTGCAGCATGGTGCTTGGCTCGAGCTTCATCAGAAATAGCTGTCGCAACCCTAAAGATCAATTCATCATCAAAAGTAGCTGCCATACCAATTGCTTGTGGAAAAACAGTTGCTTTTCCTGCCCTTGCAACACCATGAAGACATTCATTCCACCAGTTGTACTCTGAAATACCCAGTCGTTCAATTGCTGGACTATTGTACAACATTAAAGATGCTTTCTCTTCTAGTAAGAGCCTTGAGATAAGATCTTCAATTCGCTGATCATTTGGTAATTCAGGATTTTGAAAAGGATAATCGTATTTGATCTGAACTTGTTCGCGACAGCCAATTAATAAACTAATCAGTAGAAGTGTAAATATTTGCTTCATGAGTATTAAGGTGGAATAAAAGTGAAGTAAAAATAAGATTAACTTTGATAAGTTTTGGTAATTCATCAAAATTATAATCATTATATGGACCTGCCCATCATGTGGAAGATCATTTCGAAATACCAATCAGGATCATAGCTGTTTGATAATTGATCTGGAGTTACATTTTGTAAATAAACATCAAAATGTAATTGATACTTACAAAATGCTTCAAGATGAAGTGACAAAATTTGAGGGTATTAAGATAAACCCGGTTAAAAATGCAATCCTATTCACGGCTAAAAGCCATTTCCTGGCCGTTAAACCTAAAAAAGCATGGCTTGACATTGAATTCGTCCTGGATAAAAAGATAGAAGGATTTCCCATTCACAAGTCAGTGCAGGCCACCAAAACAAAATGGGCACATTTTATGAGATTGGAATCAACGGAAGAGGTTGATAAACAATTGCTGTTGTGGATTAGAAAGGCTTATGTTGTTTGCAAGTAGAATAAGGGATGCCAACCTTTGAAAG
>DAOVYU010000057.1 GCA_030635465.1 Bacteroidales bacterium
AAAATGGCAACTTAACAATTTTTGCTTTTAATAGTTTATTTCTGATTTTGATAAAAATCTCCGTATCGAATTTTGTGAATCCTTTTTTCACATAACCCATACCAATGGCCTTATTCAATGCAGGAGCCATAGTCCCGGAAGTAACTTCTCCGATATTATTACCTTCTGCATCACAAATTTCATAATGCTGACGTGCAATGCCCCTGTCAATCATTTCAAATCCTCGCAAACGTCTTTTAACTCCTTCTTCTTTTTGAATCAGGAGGAATTCCTTATCAATAAATTTCTTCTCATCGGTAAATTTTGTAATCCAACCCAACCCAGCTTCAATGGGAGAAGTAGTTTCGTTGATATCATTTCCATAGAGGCAAAAGCCCATTTCCAGTCGAAGGGTATCGCGGGCAGCCAATCCAATTGGTTTTATTCCAAACTCCTCTCCTGCTTCAAAAACAGCTTTCCAAATTTTAGGAGCATCTTCGTTTTGCATATAAATTTCGCAACCACCAGAACCCGTATATCCGGTTGTTGAAAAAATCAAATCATCAACACCTGCAAACTTTAACTTTTTAAAGGTATAGTATTCCATATCTTCCACTTGCTCATCAGTTAGCTTTTGCATAGCTTTTAAGGCCATGGGGCCTTGTATGGCTAACTGGGCAATTTCGTCAGAAGCATTGAATAAATCCTTATCCTCTAAGCCAAATTCCTTTCCCTTCTCCTGCAGCCATTTCCAGTCTTTATCAACATTGGCACCATTAATTACCAATAAATAAGTCTCTTTATCTATTTGGTAAACCAGTAAATCATCTACAATTCCGCCTTTACCGTTAGGAAAACAAGAATATTGCACTTTACCATCAAATAATTTGGATGCATCATTGGAAGTAACCCATTGAACAAAATCAAGCGCCTTAGAACCTTTTACCCACACCTCACCCATATGAGAAACATCAAATACCCCTAAATTACTTCTGACTGTCAGGTGTTCTTTAACCAAGCCTTCATACTGAATAGGCATATAAAAACCGGCAAATTCAACCATTTTTGCCCCTAAATCTTCATGGAACTTTATAAATGCTGTATGTTTCATTTTTTCAATCAATTAAACAATCTGAAAATTTTGGGCAAAAGTATAAAAATAGAAGAACACCACATCCAATATTATTTCTAAATTAGCTTAAATTTGCACTTCAAATAACAGATATGTTTTTTTTGAAACAAAATATTCCTAGGTGGGCGATTTTCCTGATTGATATTTTAATTGTAATGGGTTCTATATTTTTGGCCTACATGGTCCGCTTTAATTTTAAGGTGCCACAAAACGAAATGAGCCAGTGGACAATAGTATTCTCAATTATCCTTGTAGTACGCGCAATAAGCTTTTTAATATCAAAAACCTATGCCGGGATCATTCGTTTTACTTCCATGCAGGATGCTGTACGGATCTTCATCGTCATATTTTCTGGTTCGGCCCTATTTACCATCACAAACCTTATTTCCTATTATTTTATCAATGGGCATTTTGTAATTCCATTTTCTATCATTGTCATTGAATTTATGACAGTTATTTTATTAATGATCACTTTCCGGATAGTGGTTAAAATAGCTTATCTGGAAATTAAAAACCCCGGAGGCTCTAAAAACAAGGTCATCATTTATGGTGCGGGTGAAGCTGGCGTGATTACCAAACAGGCATTGGATCGTGACCTTGGAATCCGTTATAAAGTCATTGCATTTATCGATGAAGACAAAAATAAGGTCGGTAAAAAGCTGGAAGGTGTTGACATTTTTGGATTTGATAAACTGGAAACACTCCTCACAGAAAATGAGGTGGATAACCTGATCATTTCCATTCAAAAACTAAAACCTGAAAAAAAGCAGCGAATCGTAGAAGTTTGCCTGCCTTTTGAAACAAAAATCATGACAGTTCCACCGGTATCAAGCTGGACAGATGGTGTACTGAGTTATAATCAGATTAAAAAGATCAAGATTGAAGACCTGCTGGAAAGGGACGAAATCAACATGGATGTGGATGATATCAAAAAAGAACTGTCCAATAAGGTTGTAATGATCACGGGTGCGGCAGGTTCCATTGGCAGTGAACTGGTTCGACAGATCATCAATTTCGACCCCAGGGAGATCATCCTCATCGACCAGGCAGAAAGTGCCATGTTTGATATCGAAATTGAGTTGCAGGAAAAATATCCAAACCGGAACTTTAAAATTGCTGTGGCAGATATTTGCAATAAAGTGCGGATGGAACATGCTTTTCAAGTATTCAAGCCTCAGATTGTCTACCATGCTGCCGCTTATAAGCATGTGCCTATGATGGAAAATAACCCTTCAGAAGCATTAAACACCAATGTGAATGGATCTAAGATAATTGCTGACCTTTCCGTTCAGTATGGAGTGGAAAAATTCATCATGATCTCCACTGATAAAGCAGTAAACCCAACAAATGTGATGGGAGCCTCCAAACGCATTGCTGAAATATACATTCAAGCACTCAACCAAAAAAGCAAAACAGTTTTTATTACAACCCGCTTTGGAAATGTTTTAGGCTCCAATGGTTCTGCTGTAACCCTTTTCAGGAAACAAATTGAAAAGGGTGGACCTGTTACCGTGACCCATCGGGATGTGATCCGGTATTTTATGACCATCCCCGAAGCCTGTAGATTGGTTTTAGAAGCAGGTATGATGGGAAAAGGTGGCGAGATATATTTGTTTGACATGGGGAATCCAGTAAAAATTGTCGACCTGGCAGAACGGATGATCCGCCTATCAGGATTAGAACTGGATAAGGATATCAAAATAAAATTTACGGGTTTACGACCAGGTGAAAAATTATATGAAGAGTTGCTGAACAATGAAGAAAACACCCTTCCAACCCACCATTCTCAAATTATGATTGGGAAGGTAAAAACCTATGAATATAAAACTGTCCAAAAGGACATCATTGAGTTGATTGCCTTATTCAACCAGCAGGACAATACTGATATAGTGAGGAAAATGAAAACCATTGTCCCAGAATTTATCAGTAAAAATTCTGTTTTTGAGGAACTGGATAAAAATATTGAATAGTTAATTCTCAATTAATTATTCTTTTACCATAAGCTATTAACTAATAAATTACTGCGGAAATTTGCTACTCAGGTATTGCAGCACATCAGATAAAATAATTTCCGAATTTCCGTTAATTAAATAAATGTCTTTCAGCTTTTTTTTAGGTTGGCCAAATTTAAGGTAGCTTTTCCAGATATGATCCATATACCAGGCAGGCTCAATACCCCAGCGGGTATCTTTAATTTTTCGGTCAAGGAATGTTTCTTTGGATATTTCGATAAATAGTTTCTTATCGTACAACTCATTTATCTTTTTATCGTAGTAGGCAAAAATCCCTTCAACGATAACAAAATCGTGAGACTTTATGGCCTCAACAATGGTTTGTTTAAATTTTACAAAGTTGATGGACTCCGGGGCTTCCCAATCGATGTGATCAAAAATATGTGGGATTTTATCAGATGGAAGGGCAAAGTTATCCTGTGAAATTATTTTAGTGGATCTATCCCGGAAATGGTTCACTAAATTTTCCGCCAGATGGGATTTTCCTGAATTACTTACTCCTCCGATTCCAATAACCACCTTTTATTAGTTTTACGATTGCTAATGCAAAGTTAATAATATTGAACACAACATCTAATAAACAAAAAAGCCTGCACAATGGCAGGCTTCAAATTATATTTTGGCTTTTAGTTATTCAATCACAATCTTTCTACTCATAATATTATCTCCCTGGGTAACTTTCAAAAAATAGGTACCACTTTTTTCACCGGAGATATCAATTTCTTTTTCATAAGTACCATTGAAGTTTTTCAAAGACTCATTGTAAACCTCTGCACCATTTAAATCATAGATTTTGATATCAGTATTTCCTTCTTCGGAAGTATTAAATTTTAATGAAAATTTACCATTGCTTGGGTTTGGACTAAATTTTAAACTCTCAACTTTTAATTTATTATCTTCAGATTCAGGGAATAATTGCACACCTGCTTTCTCCATGGTTTCCTTGTCTTCTTCATCAGGTGTTTCTATGATCACCTTTGTTTTAATTACAATGGTTTTATCACCCTCTTGCTTTTTAATGACACTTACAAACACCTCCTGTTCTTCTCCGTCGCCTCCTTCTGTAACAAATACATTGTGCGTCATTTCCATATCCTCAGTGCTTACAATACCATCCTTACTTTTTATAACGATCACTTTACTATCGCCTTCTGTTTCCACATCAACCCACACATTGTCACCTTCTTCTTTCCAGATAATATCTGTATCTCCTTCTGCCTTTACCACATTTCCATTTTCATCAATCATAAAAGCACCTTCTCCATCCTTAATGATATATTCTTTTATTTCTCCATCTTCATCAGTAATAATTACCTTATTCCCATCTTCAGTCTCCTCAACCTGTACATTGGTTCCTATTTTTTCATGCCAGTTAACCTCATCTCCGCTAATTATCATAATATCTTCATCAGATGCATCACCCTTGTGTTTGATAATTATAGTCTTTTCCCCGTCCTCAGTTTTAATGGTTTTCATTTCTTCATCATCCGAAATAAAAACAGTATGCTCATCTCCATCCATTTGTAAGGTAATGACTTTAGTATTCTCCAGTGAATCTGCAACTTCTACAATGAGGTCTATTGTTGTGATGATTTCACCATCTTCTCCAATCTCCTCTTCAATTTCTTTAGTAATGATTATTGTTTCTTCATTCCCATCTCCAATAAACACATCCATATCTTCTAATCCTTCAAAGTCCTCAAGATCTGAAATGGCAATGGTTGTATCAATTACCGTTTCTTCACCATTTATATTTTTGATCATTTTTATTTTCACCTCTTTTGTTTGTTCATTAGATTCCTGAGCATTTAATTGAATTGTAGTGGAGGCAAAAACAACTACTAATAAAGTAGTGGTTGCCATTTTTAAGAATGTGTTCAAAGTTTTCATGATTATAAGTTTAAATGAATAATTTTTAACGTTACAAAACTAATACAAGATTCAGGTTGATATAGTTAAAGACAGGTTAAAAAAGGTTAAGGAAAAGTTAAAGTCATTTACAGGCCTGCTAAATTTTCTATTTTTGTATTGTGAATAAGCGAATTATAAGCGGAATTATTGTTTTAATGGCCTTTTCGTTGGTTGGAATTACATTGGTTCAATACTTTTGGATCAAACATGCCATTGAAGTTAAAGAAGCACAATTTGACCGATCGGTAAATGAGGTTTTGGCTGGTGTTGTAAAACAATTGGAAACCGATGAGAATGTTTACTTTGTTTCTCAACAGGTATGGACTAGTGAGGATGGACAAACCGTTGAATACATATCCTATTCCGATACTTCTAAAAATGATAATATATTCATTCAAGAATCGGGTCGGGTTAACCAAATAAGCGTAAATGCTGATGCTGCTGGTTATATACATGTCAATAGCGAATCAGATGACATAGTTACAATAAGTTCAATTGGAGATAAAGAAACCAGGTATCAAACAATTATCAAATTGGATTCACTCAAATCATCATTGAGTGAAAAAAATATTCAAGTCATATCTGAGATACAAGATTCAGTAAATGTCATCATTCGAAATAAATTGACCTACTTTGAAGAAAGAAATGAAGACCTGGAAGAAGTGATTGACAAAATGGTTTTGGACATCAAAAAGATTGACAAACCGCTTGAAACCAGATTTACCACCGAACAAGTCAACAATCGACTTTCTGAACAATTATTTGACAGGGGAATTATGTTGCCTTTTGAGTTTGCCGTTTATCAGCCAGAAACTGATTCGTTAACAAGTATAAAGTCCAACAACTTTGTTTCAAATAATGTTACCACCAGTTTCAAAACTAGACTCTTCCCCGAGAATATATTTGGTAAACCTGAGTTGTTGTTGCTAAACTTCCCAGATAAAAAAGCACATATTTTAAAATCGATGATCTTGTTGCTTTCTGGTTCAGGATTATTCACCATCATAATTTTATTAACTTTTTTAGTGACCATAAGGATTATACTAAGACAAAAAAAGTTATCCGAGATCAAATCTGATTTTATTAACAATATGACCCACGAATTTAAAACGCCCATTGCAACAATTTCCCTTGCGGTAGATTCTATTAATAATTCAAAGGTTATCAATGATCCAAAAAAGATACAACACTTCACAGGGATCATCGAGGAAGAAAATAAGCGTATGAATGCGCGTGTTGAAAACGTACTGCAAATGTCATTAATTGATAAGCAGGATTTTGCCTTCAGGTATGAAGTAGTGGATATACATGAAATAATTCAGCAGGTCATCAAACAGTTTGAATTGCAGATTCAGAAACAGGAAGGCCATATTCAACTTGACCTTTTGGCTCAGGATTGCTCCATTGAAACAGATGCAGAGCAAATTTCAACGATACTTGGTTATTTGGTAGATAATGCTTTGAAATATTCACCCTACAAACCTGAAATTATTATTTCGACCAACGCTACAAATGGTTCTTTAATAATCAGGATTAAAGACAATGGAGTGGGAATGACAAAAGAGGAAAAGCATAAAATTTTTGATAAATTTTACCGTGTTCCCAAAGG
>DAOVYU010000118.1 GCA_030635465.1 Bacteroidales bacterium
AGGCATGGTATAAAGATTATCCGCAATCAAATTTCCATTGGATAAATGATAACAATGAATGGATGCAAATTGATAAACTAAATCTAAAGATATGAAAACTGACAAATTTAATTTCTATTTTTTATACGTAATGATATGTATTGCGTATATAGTCAATTATACTGAAATTGGACAGAAATTTTTGACAAAATATGGTTCACCAACCTGAGCTTTGCTATTTGTATTTACAATTAACAGTAAGGTGATTAAGATCAATGATATCTCTCGTAGATTTTTTGTCAAAATAAATATTAGATTATTAAGTCTTAGAACATAATGGGATATCATCAATTTTTCTAATTAATGATATCCATTATTTTTTGATATTTCTTTGGTCCAATGCTCTACGGTATTTATTAGCATTAACATTGTGTTGTGCATGTGTGGTTGCAAAAACATGATAACCTGAAAAATCATCTTTGGCACAGAAGAACATGTAATTATGTTTTTCCTGATTCAAAACCGCATCAATAGCAGAAACTGAAGGGATACATATTGGTCCTGGAGGCAATCCATAATATTTATAGGTATTATATGGCGAATCTATTAGTTTGTGAACATTCAAAACACGTCTCATACTAAAGTCACCCCAGGCAAAAATGATGGTTGGATCAGCTTGTAACCTCCAGTTATATTTCATTCTGTTTAAATATACTCCTGCTATGATTGCTTTCTCATCATTCTTAGCCGTTTCTTTGTCCACTATTGAAGCTAAAACACTAACATCCTCGGGATCTAATCCCAACAATTCTGCCTTTTGCCTGCGTTCGTTGTTCCAGAATTTATTGTATTCGGTATACATACGATCCATAAAATCTTTAGCTGTCATATTCCAATACAGTTCATATGTATTAGGAATGAACATGGAAGCAATATTTTCCAGGTTAAAGCCAAAAATCCCTATAAAGAGTGAATCGTTCAGCAAACTAATAATATCCGTAGAGTCAGGCTCAATTTGTTTGGATATTTTTTCGGCAAAATCTCCTTTTGTCCTGATATTATTGAATACTAATTTTATCGGTGTTTGCTCACCAGAACGTAATAAGTTTATCAGTTCATCATTGCTCATCCCATCTTCCAGCAGGTATCTTCCAGAATGAATATTATTCTTCAGATTTTTCTTTTTTGAGAGCCATTCAAAACTTATCCGATTGATAACAATACCATGCTCATACAATAATGTTTTTACATCTTCATAGTCTGAACCTGTAGGAATATATAATGAAATTGTCTGATCATCTTTCACCCATGTATTGGGTTGCAAAATAACTTTATACAACTGATATCCTGCCAAAATAGCAGCAATTATCAAGACGATAAAAACATATATTAAAAATTTGGAAAATTTTGACCGCTTTTTTAACCTACCACTATTGTATTTTGAATGATAGTACTCCATTTATAATCAATGCTTTATGTTATACAAGAATAATTCTATAATAATACGTATTTTTTCTATTAATGTTTTAATAAAGAGCCTTTTAAGTTTTAATTAATTGAAGGATATATTCATCTACCCATTCTTCATTAACATATATCCAATCTTTCTTCAACCCTACTAAAGTAAAATTATGTTTCTTAAACAATTTTAAACTCGTCTGATTATCAGCCGAAATATTGCAATAAAGTTGATGCAACTGTAGTGTACTAAAGCAATAATTAATTAATAATTCAAGAGCTTCAGATGCATAACCTTTGTTTCGTTCTTTATCCGTAATTAATATTCCAATTCCTGCCCGTTTATTTGTTGGATCAAATTCAAACAGGTCAATACTGCCAATGGAATCATTTTGACCAGGTTCATTTTGATCAATCACCAGGCGCAACTGTTTGGTTGTGTAAATATCCTGATGCGAATTTAAAATATATTGCTCTAATGTAAATCTTGAGAAAGGGGTAATCGTATTACTTAAATGCCACAATTTTTCATTGTTTTCCCATTCGTAAAAGAAGTCCACATCTGAAGGTTCCAAAGCTCGCAATGTCAAATTTTTTCCTGTAAGCATTTAATTATATTTTTTAATTATTGATTTTATTTTGCTAACTTTTATTTCTAAAATATTTTCATCTATTGCCTCAACCAACAGCCTCAGGTAAGGTTCTGTATTTGAAGGACGAATACTAAACCACCAATCCCTGAACTCCAACCGATATCCATCAAAATCGAACATGGCTATTACTTTCTCCTCAGTAGCAAAATAGTTTTTAACTTCATTAATAGCTGATTCTTTATTTTCAATTTTAAAATTCAACTCACCTGAGTTTGCATAATTGCTGATTTGGTGAATTAAATCAGAAACTGTTGTCCCTTGTTCCTTAAATTTATTTATGATCCTTAACACAAGCAAACAAGCCAATATTCCCGAATCAGAATAATAAAAATCGCGGAAATAATAATGGCCTGCCAGTTCACCTCCAAAAATGCCATCTAACTCTCTCAATTTAAGTGCAGCAAAAGCACGTCCTACTTTCCAGATATGAACTTTACTTCCAAACTTTTCGATATATTCAGGAACTGATTTTGAAGTGCGAATATCTTGTAGTACTTTTCCCTTTAAACCTTTTTCTTCCAAAAAGTAGTGGCCAAGAAGAGCAATAATTAAATCGGGTGAAATAAACTGACTCTTTTCATCTACAAACATAACCCTGTCAGCATCTCCATCAAAAATGATCCCCAAATCACAACCCTCCTTGATTACAATATCATGAAGCTGTTTTACATTTTTTAATACCAGCGGATTAGGTTCATGATTGGGAAATGTACCGTCCAATTCTTCATTTATATATATCGGGTTATCTCCAAGCAATTCTCTAATCAGTAAGCCAGCCATTCCATTGGAACAATCAATTGCAATTTTCAATTCAGTAATTGGGGTAAGATATTGTCGCTGAAAGTTCAGATAATCCTGTTTAATTTCCAGGTTAATAATTTTTCCTTTTTTGGAATTTAGAATAGCTGGTTCATTATTAATGATTTGTTGTTCAATTGTTTTTAAGCCTGTATCATACCCAACGGGTAGGGCATTTTTTTTGGAAAATTTCAAACCATTGTATTCTTTTGAATTGTGTGATGCTGTGATCATAACAGATGCATCAAAGTCATATTTAGCCGTGGCCCAGTATATCATTGGTGTGGTTGTTAATCCGGCATTATAAACATCTGCACCACTATCGGTGATCCCTTTGCACAAATATTCAAAAATTTCAGGGGATGATTCACGTACATCCCTGCCAACTAAAACTTTTGATGCATTAAGCAATTGAGGCAGAAAATTGCCAATCTTATAGGCATCTTCCTTATTAAATTCAGTATTATAAATTCCTCTTACATCATATGCATGAAAAGCACTCATCCTAATAATTTAAATTTTTATAATCGCGAATGATATAAACATCGTAGTCACCCAGATAATTAAATCCAGCTTTTGAATATAAATTAATTGCCCTGGTATTTGATTGGTGAACTTCAATCTTAATTTGTTTTCCGGTAGATCTTGCAAAATCAAGCGAAGATTTTAAAAGATATTTTGAAAAACCCTTTCCCTGGTAAGAAGGTAAAATTCCGAAATGGTGCAAATATATCCTTCGACCATCAAAAGTGAGCCAGGATGTTCCAAGTACCTCAGCGGTGGTTGGTTCCTCAAGAATGAATAATTTGCCACCCATTTTCAAGGTCCTTTCAATGGTTTCCTGGTCATCACCGCGAACAGAACTACCCATACCGGTTTCAACCCAAAGTCTCTCGACTTCAGAATAATCCTGTGGTCGATATTCCCTGATAACAGGTTTTTGTTTCATTTCATTAGCGTTCAACAATACCTTCATAGACCCTTACAACAGGTCCTTCGAGCCAAATATCCGAATAAATATTATTTTTCTTATTAAATTTTACTTTTAAATCACCCCCATCAGTTTTTATAAAATAGTTGTCTAATCTATTAGCAGATCTTTCCGCTGCAACTATCGAAGATGCTACAACCCCGGTTCCACATGCTAAAGTTAGATTTTCAACACCCCTTTCAAATGTCCTTACAAATAAATGATCATCTTTTATAGTAACAAAATTTGCATTGGTCCCTCCAGGTTGAAATCTTTTGTCCCACCTTATTTTTTCTCCTTCTTTAAATGTATCAATATAATCAAAACTTTCAATTATCTTAACATAATGGGGTGATCCCGTATTCAAAAAATAATCATCATCAAAATGCTCAATTCTATCAATATCTGTCATTTTAAGAGATACAATTCCTTTATCTTTATCAACAGATATAATTTGTGCTTTATGCTTGCCATCAATGGCTTCAAATTTGGTTTCTCTGTTTATCAATCCCAATTGTCCTGCAAAATAAACTATACATCTTCCACCATTGCCACACAATGAACCTTCTTTGCCATCTGCATTATAATATATCATTTTAAAATCAAGGGTATTTGACTTCTGTAATAACATTAAACCATCAGCACCTATACCAAATCTACGATGACAGAATAATGATATTTCGTCACTACTTAATTTCAAATTTTTATTCCTGTCATCAATAATTATGAAATCATTACCTGTCCCATGATATTTTTCAAATACAATTTTCATAATTTTATGCCATCCTGGCATTTAAAATTACTTTTTCAGTCAAATTAAAAAATAAAATTAGTTTAAATTTTACCAAAAATAAGTGTTTTAATCATAAATCAGCTATTAACATAATTTAACAACGTCATCAAAATACCTTTAAATACTATGCGTTGAATATATAACTTAATTTTTGAAGGCAATTACATGAAACCTTATTGTAAGCAGAGGCATAATAATTGCCGAGATTAAAAACAAATATGAATTTTAAAATGTTGTTTAATTAAATTAATTGAAAATGAAACGATTTTTTGGTTTTTTCTTCGCTGCTGTTTTAGGTGCCTTAATTTTCGCATTGGTATTTAATATTTTTTATAATTCCAATGGAAGCACTGAAACAAACCTTGATCAACTTCCAGTTCTACCGGCTAGTTATTCTACACATGCTGCAGTAATTGGACCCGACTTTGTTGATGCTGCAGACATAACTATACATGCAGTCGTTCACATTAAATCAGAACTTCAACAAAAAAACAAAACCTATAACGACTTTTTCGATTTATTTAATGACTTCTTTGGAAATCCGCAATATCGATATAACCAACCAATTGTTGCTACAGGATCAGGGGTTATCCTTACAAGCGATGGGTATATCGTTACAAATAATCATGTGGTACAGCAAT
>DAOVYU010000138.1 GCA_030635465.1 Bacteroidales bacterium
GGTACAAGTGATAAAATATTCTTAAACTCGGTGTCAGGAGTTTTTAATATTAGAACCAGGTTTATATCATTATTGTTAAAAGAAACATTTCCATCAAAATTTAAATGCAATTCGTTTATTGTTAGCTCATTCTGTCGTAAGACAAAAATTTGATTTTCTAAATCAGCTTCAATATCAGCATTAAATTCCATTTCCACCCGTGACAAATAATTGATGCCATTATAATTTATCGTAAACTGGTCGATATGCGAAGTAGTTTTTAAAATGGTATTTTCCAGACTGAGATTGCCCGATAAAGTATGGTTAAAACCGGCTAAAATCAAATGTACCCCTGAAGAAGCATCAGCATATTCAATACGTCCATCGATAATTTCAAATTTTTTCAATATCATGTTAAACGAAGCCTCTCCTTCATCTACAAAACTTTCTTCTTTTTCTTCTTCAGCTGTGGTAGTAGATGTGATATTATAATTGGTTTCACCGTTATTCAAAGTTTTTAGAAAAATTTTGGGTTGATGGATTTTGATACGTTTTGCTTCATAATCTGAACCTTTAAATACGCTGATTAGGTCAATAGAAATATCTACTGATTCAATGTTGGCCAGTGTGTCTTTTTCAAAACTACCAGTTCCAGAAATGATAATGTCACTAATTTCGAGATTAAAGTTGGGAAAGCTCTTGAATAAGGAGAGAGAAACATCACTAAATTCAATTTTTGCATTGACATTATTATTTACTTCACTTTTAACAAGGTCAGTAATCTGTCCTTTGAAAAAGAGGGGTAATACAAAAATTAAAGCAATTACGAGGATAATTATTATTCCCAGTACCTTTAATAGGATCTTCATATTTAATTTTTTGCTATTTTATTTCTTAAATAATGATCAACCAAAACAATTGCAGCCATGGACTCAACTATCGGAACAGCCCTGGGTACAACACATACGTCATGTCTCCCTTTTCCTTTAATAGTTGTTTCCTTACCATTTTTATCCACTGTTTCCTGATCACTCATAACTGTAGCTATAGGTTTAAACGCGACTCTGAAATAAATGTTTTCTCCATTTGATATACCTCCCTGTATTCCACCCGAATGATTTGTTTCAGTGTAGATTTTTTTACCAATTGATTTAAACTTGTCGTTATGCTCCGAACCCCTCATTGTTATTGATGCAAAACCTGATCCATATTCAAATCCTTTCACAGCATTTATACTCATGATGGCTTTTGCAAGATCAGCATGCAATTTATCAAAAACAGGTTCGCCCAAACCTACTGGAACACCATCAATTATACATGTAATTGCTCCTCCAATTGTATCACCTTCTTTCTTAAGTTGTTCAATCAATGCAACCATTTTTTTACTTATTGCCTTATCAGGACAACGAACAGGTGATGACTCAATTTTATTAGATCCTATGTTATTATTATCAATATCTGAAATTATTTCACCTATTTGAGAAACAAATCCTAAAATATGGATACCTGCCTGTTGAAGAATTAATTTGGCGATTGATCCACCAACTACCCTGGCAACTGTTTCCCTTGCTGAAGCTCTTCCGCCTCCCCGATGATCGCGGATACCGTATTTCTGATCATAGGTGTAATCCGCATGCGATGGTCTGAATGTATCTTTTAAATGATTATAGTCAGATGATTGCTGGTCTTTATTGTAAATGATAAATGCAATTGGAGCTCCAGTGGTTTTGTTATTAAAAATACCTGAAAGAAAATTTACTTTATCTTCTTCCTGTCTATTTGAAGTTATAACCGATTGTCCGGGTCTTCGCCGGTTAAGTTCATTTTGTATAAATGAATAATCTATTTCTAATCCAGCAGGACAACCATCAATGACGCCTCCAATGGCTGGTCCGTGAGATTCGCCAAAAGTAGTTAAGCGGAAAATATGTCCAATGGAATTTCCTGGCATTTTGACAAAGATAAGTTGTTTTTATGGATTGTCAAACAGTATGTTATATCTGTTTGATAATTATTTGTGATCAATTAATTAGTTATAATATCAAATGAATTTCCTTCAATAATTATCTTCATATCAGTCTCATTCAAATCAAGTTCGGCACTAAAATTTGATTTAAATTCTGCATTTTTAAACCGGGAAGGTATTTCAAATAATAATTGTAATGGCTTATTACTTTTATTAAAAACAATAATGGCTGTTTTGTCGAAATATGAACGAATATAAACCAGTGAATAAGCATCCATATGTAGTACCTTAAAATCACCGAAAGTAAGGCAAAGATTATTTCTTCGTAATTGGATTAATTCTTTGGTTATTGCTTTGGTTAATTCCTCTTCAGAATTTAGCCCTTCAAATTGCATCATTCTTCTATTATCCGGATCATTCGCCCCAGGCATACCTATCTCATCTCCGTAGTATATTGTAGGGATACCCGGAATTGTTAGGTTGAAAGCATTCAATGACTGCAATTTTTTATAGGCAACCGTATTTCCTACTCCTATTTCCCTGGTCCATCCTGCAAGTTTAGAATCTTCATCAAATTTTAGATCTCCACCAGCAAGGGAAATAAACCTGGGTTTATCCTGATTTCCGGATATGTATCCCATTAAATTATGGTAACCGTAATGATCAAGACTTTCTTTCAATGATTCCATAAGTTTTTCAAAAGGTTCATTGTCTTTAGCAAAAACAGAAACAGCTGCATCATAAACTCCAAAATCGAATTGCCCATCCAACATACCAGTATTGATATAACTGCCGATTAATTCACGATTGCCATAGGTTTCACCAACCTGATAGATTCGTTTGTTTTCTGGAATAACCACTTCCTCTTTTAATTTTCTGGTCAACGCTCGCCAGTATATTTCCGGGATATGTTTGGTTGCATCATGCCTGAAACCATCCATTTGATATTTCTTAATCCAATATACTGCCGAATCTGAAATGATATCTGTAACTGCAGGATTCTCTAAATCAAGTGTGGGTAAAAAAGTATCAAACCAAGTTGTTAACCTGTATTCATCCCATTTCTCCGTATTTAAGGTTCCATCAGGCAAATAAAGATCCGTAGCCCATTCCGGGTGTTCCTGGTAAATGGGATTTTTTTCATGAACATGGTTAGATACAAAGTCAAGGATGATATTAAAATCATTTTTGTGAGCAGTTTTAATTAGCGTTTTTAGTTCCTCATCTGTACCAAATCTAAAATCAATAGTTGACAATGTAACAGGCCAATAACCATGATATCCTGAAAATTTTGTTAGTGGTTCAGGCCATAGACCGTAAGCTTCAAGTGGGTTTTGAGTGATAGGGGAGAGCCAGATTGTGTTTATACCAAGCTCTTTAAAATATCCATCTTTTATCTTATTTGTTACACCTACAATATCACCACCATAATAATTAGCTTTAGGTAAAATATCTGGATCATCAACAGGGTAATCATTATCTAATAATCCATTGTTAAATCTATCGATCATGAGGAAATAAAATACAGATGCTTCCCAGTCATCTCTATGTAATTGATTAGACTTATCAACAACCATTAGTTTGTTCAATGGAATTAATACATCATTGGATGTACCGTATTCATTTTCTGCCCATACCCTTAACCATGACCTCTCATATTTTCTGGCTTCAAAAGGCAATGCCAGTGTAGCAAAGTTATCTTTGAATATTATTTGTTCCTGTAGAAGCTGGTAATTTTGCCAAAAGACGATGACTTTTTTCGCATTATTTTGAATACCCAGTGAAATTAGATTCTCTTCAAAATTGTAGGTATAAATTTCAGGTGATTGGTTTGGTCCATTGTTACCAACTTTGAGTACAGAGTTGGTTCCACCCAGGTTGTTTTCTTCAATCTCTGGATTATCAGGATCGAGTACCCATTCTCCATCAAGGACTAGTTGATATTGGTATTTTCCTGGATATAGTTCAATGGGGATTTCCCAACCATTTTCTGTTAATTGAAGATGACTCTCTTTTGGATTCCAACCATTGATTTCTCCAGTTATTTGTACCTCATCATAGTTTTTGTTTCCGGGATCAAAAGTAAATAGGTATTTTAATTTCCTGGTTTTTTTTAATAATATACTGTAAGGGAAATCATTAAACCAAACTTTTAAAACCATTAAATGTGGCAGATTGTCTGTATCTGGTATTAAAGTAAGATGCTTCTTGTCTTCTGATAATTCTCCTATAAGTTGGTCCGGAATTGACAAGGAATCTATTTGATCAAAATTTAAAAAGTAATCTTCCAGATTTACTTCAGTTTCTTGCAAACCAATATAAATTGGGCTTGCTAATCCAACTATTTCTGATGTTTCTGGAAACTTTATTTGCTCGGTTTGGCATCCAATCAAAAAAACAAAAAGAATTCCAAGTGATAATGTTTTAAACATGTAATTATTTAATAAGTAATTTAATACAATCATTCTCATCAGTAAATATAAAGTAAAGGCCATTTCCTAAATTGTCTATATTTAAGGAAATAACATTTTGTTTGCGTAAGATTAATTGTCCATTGGCATTATAAAGACGAATATTTAATATTTGATCAAAATATACCATTCCACCAGTTACTGGATTTGGAAATACCTTAATACGCGAATGCCGGACCAATTTATCCTCAACGCTTCCTAAAAGATTACTATATCCTGGTGTGGCATGAAGGTAAAAAATCCAATCATTGCCTGCATCAGGATCTCTACCAAAAGAGACATCTGTTGTTTGCTCTCCATATGTTATAGAATCGAGTAAGAAAAATCCGGTAGTTTCTGAATCAAAAATACCAATCTCTTCACCTTCCTGATTGAGCTTAAAATTGGTATGATTAGGTCCTTGCTCCGGATCATTATCAGCCCAAATAAGAATAAATTCTCCTGGCTGAAGTGTGACATCCGGCATTTGCCATTTGTCGAAGTTTAATAAATTATCAGAAAGATATTTATCACCCAACCACACAGATTCTTCATCGCCATTGAAGATTTCAATCCAGTCGTCATACTCTCCATATTCGTCAGCAATTGTTGAGTCATTACTTGCCATAAACTCATTGATGAATAATTGGGAATCATCTGATTCAATAATTTCAATTAAAA
>DAOVYU010000383.1 GCA_030635465.1 Bacteroidales bacterium
TACGTTCCTCAAGGTTTTTATCAATGTGTTGCTCATTAGCTTTTGGAAAATCAGTTAAATGGACTGAATCAGCTGCAATTCTTGTAGTCACATTATTTAAGTCGACATACAATCGTTCCATAAAAAATGGTGCAATGGGTGAAGCCAATTGAGCAATTACCTCCAGACACCTGTACAGTGTTTGATATGCTGAAATTTTATCAACTGAATAGTCGCCTTTCCAGAACCTTCTTCTGCTTAATCGAACATACCAATTGCTTAAATGTTGATCAAGAAAATCACTGATAGCCCTACCTGCTTTTGTAGGTTCATAATCATTATAAAATCCATCCACATTTTTGATCAATGTATTCAACTCTGAAATAATCCATCGATCCAGCTCAGGTCTTTCATTTATTGGAATTTCATCTTCAGAATAATTAAAACCGTCAATGTTTGCATACAAAGTGAAAAAAGCATAGGTATTATACAGTGTTCCAAAAAACTTTCGCCTAACTTCATCAATGCCAGCCACATCAAATTTTAAATTATCCCAGGGTTGTGCATTGGTGATCATATACCAACGGGTAGCATCTGGTCCGAATTTTTCAATGGTTTCAAATGCATCGACGGCATTACCCAATCGTTTTGACATTTTATTCCCCTGATAGTCCAGCACCAGGCCATTCGAAACACAGTTTTTATATGCAACTGAATCGAAGACCATGGTAGCAATTGCATGTAAGGTAAAGAACCAACCTCGTGTTTGGTCTACACCTTCGGCAATGAAATCTGCCGGAAAATATTCTTCCAGGTTTTCTTTGTTTTCGAATGGATAATGGAACTGTGCATAGGGCATGGCTCCCGAATCAAACCAGCCATCTATTAATGTAGGTTCACGAAACATCTTTTCGCCAGCAGGAGAAACAAGTATTATGTCATCAACATATGGTTTGTGAAAATCAAAAGTTTCATAGTTCTCTTTTGAATTATCATCCGGAATAAAATCCCCCAATGGATTTTTAGTCATAAAACCGGCATCGATTGATTTTTCAATCTCTTTCTTTAATTCTTCAGCCGAACCAAGACAAACTTTTTCCGATGCATCTTCGGTCATCCAAACCGGTAAAGGCACTCCCCAATAACGTGAACGTGATAAATTCCAGTCAACCAGGTTTTCTAACCAGTTGCCAAACCGACCTGTTCCGGTAGCTTTAGGTTTCCAGTTTATGGTGTTATTCAATTCAATCAGCCGGTCTTTAAAAGCTGTTGTTTTGATAAACCAAGAATCAAGCGGATAATATAAAATGGGTTTATCAGTTCTCCAGCAATGCGGATAAGAGTGTACGTATTTCTCAGTTTTAAATGCCTTGTTTTCCTTTTTTAGTTTAACGATGATATCAACATCAACCGGATCACTCTTTTCTGGGTCATAATCCGCATCATACTCTGTCCTGACATAACGATTGGCAAATTCGCCCATGTTTTCAATAAATTTGCCCTGCCTGTTTACCAGGGTCAACGATCCTATTCCATTTTCTTTAGCCACTTTATAGTCATCTGCACCAAAACTAGGCGCAATGTGTACGATACCTGTTCCTTCGTCAGTGGTTACAAAATCACCTAACAATACTTTAAATCCTTCACCATCCTCAGGCTGAACATACGGTAGTAATTGTTCAAAATTGATACCTTTTAGTTTTTTCCCATTATATTCAGCGACTACTTTAAAAGGTATTTTTTTCTGTCCTGCTTCATAGTCATCTAACTTTAAATCAGCATTAGATTCAGGAAAGTATTTATTCAAAAGATCTTTTCCAAGAATAACTGTAATTGGTTTGTGGGTATATGGATTGTATGTTTTAACTTTTACATACTCAACCTTAGCCCCTACTGCCAATGCAGTGTTTGAAGGTAAGGTCCAGGGTGTAGTTGTCCAGGCCAGGAAAAACAAATCACCAAATACGTCATCAAATAAAAATTCAGAAATTTCATCCCGAATAATTTTAAACTGAGCAATAACCGTATTGTCTTTTACATCACGGTAACAGCCTGGCATGTTTAATTCATGCGAACTAAGTCCTGTCCCGGCAGCTGGGGAATATGGTTGAATGGTATGGCCTTTATATAATAATCCTTTATCGTATAATTTCTTTAATAACCACCAAACTGTTTCGATATATTTATTATCAAAGGTAATATAGGGATCATCCAGATCGACCCAATAGCCCATCTTAACTGTCAATTCATCCCAAAGATCTTTATATTTCATCACTTCTTTCCGGCAGGCTTTATTGTAATCTTCCACCGAAATTTTTGTGCCAATGTCTTCTTTGGTGATACCCAGTGATTTTTCAACACCGATCTCTACCGGAAGTCCATGAGTATCCCAGCCAGCTTTCCGTTCAACCAGGAAGCCTTGCATCGTTTTATACCTACAGAAAATATCCTTAATGGCCCTGGCCATAACATGATGAATACCAGGCGTTCCATTGGCAGATGGGGGGCCTTCATAAAACACAAAAGGTTTATGTCCTTTTCTTATTTCAACACTTTTTTCAAAGGTTTTGTGCTCTTTCCAATATTCATTAATCTCATTCCCAATCTGTGCTAAATCAAGTTTTTTATATTCCGGATATTTCTGTTTCATTGAATATTAACTTTCCATAAGATTTTCAAAATCGTGCAAAAGTATAAAAATTATTCAACCCTGAAAACCTGAATTTATTAATGATTGGTAAATAAAAAAAGGCTGCCCAAATAAGGACAGCCTTTTTGAACTTTGAATTATA
>DAOVYU010000030.1 GCA_030635465.1 Bacteroidales bacterium
AGCCCATCATTTAGATTGTAAATAAAAAAATTAGCATATTTAAAATAGAGTAAAAGCCCAATATTTAAAATAACCGAAAGACCCACCAATCCTCTTTCTTTCATCCCCTTAGATGTATTCAACCACCTAACGATATAAAAATCGATAAAAATTGATCCCAATACAATAAAAATAAAATCAGGAGCACCCCAGGCATAGAAAAAGATACTGGCTGCCAAGGCAAAAATATTTTTCAGCTTTTTACCCAGTAAAAAATAGATAATTAAAAATGCAGGCAAAAAATATAGAAGAAATAGGCTACTGCTGAAAACCATAGTGGCAACTTATATATTGATTTGAATGCTTACCTAGTTTAATAAAGGTCGCAAATATAAGCGTTATTTGGAAGACATAATCAGGGAAACCTTAAAGAAGAAATTTAAAACTCATCTTCCAGCTTAACATCAAACTGAACATTATCCAATTCAAATTTTTCGCAATCAAACTCTACAGATAATTCTTTTAATGGAGGTTCAAAATCTTCCATAGAAATTTGCAATGTGGAATCAGCATAAACCTTTTTCATATACAATGCCCAGATTGGCAGTGCCATATTTGCTCCCTGTCCGAGATATAGTGTCCGGAAATGTGCTGCACGGTCTTCACAGCCCACCCATACACCCGTGGTAAGATCAGGAGTGACTCCCATAAACCAGCCATCTGAGTTGTTATTAGTCGTTCCGGTTTTACCGGCAATGGGGTTATTCAGTTCATATTTTAATCTTAATCGAATACCAGTTCCGTATGACACAACACCTTTCATTAACTGCAACATCAGGAAAGCTGTTTCTTCACTCATAGCCTCGTTTTGATTGGGTACAAAAGTTTCAATAATATTGCCATTTTTATCTTCAATACGTGTAATAAAAATAGGTTCAATATATACTCCTTTATTGGCATAAGTATTCATAGCTCCAACCATTTCGTAAAGGGAAAGGTCGGAACTTCCCAGTACAATTGCAGGAACAGGATCAAGGAAACTTTTCACACCCATATTGTGTGCAATTTTCACTACCGACTGTGGAGAAAATCGTTTGATCAAATGACCCGAGATCCAGTTATTGGAAGTAGCCAAAGCATATTGTAAGGTTAGTTCCAGGCCCTTATTATCATCACCATCATTCCTAGGTTCCCAGGTATCACCGTTGTCAAGGTAAATAATAGGCTGAATGTTGGCAATCTTTGTACAGGGAGAAAGTCCGTTTTGCATAGCCAGTGTATACAAAAATGGTTTAAAGGTTGAACCCACCTGACGTGCACCTTGTGAAACATGATCATATTGAAAATGCTTGTAATTGATGCCACCAACATAAGCCTTCACATAACCCGTTGTTGGCTCCATTGACATTAAACCAGCCTGTAGAAAAAACTTATAATAATGGATAGAGTCCATGGGAGTCAATACAGTATCTATTTCACCATTCCATGTAAATATCTTCATGGGAATTGGAGTGTTGAAGTTCATTACAATCGAATCAGCTGGAACACCTTCCAATTTTAGTTTTCGATACCTCTCTGACCTGCGCATGGCCTGGTTTAAAATCTTTTTGATCTCCTGTTTTGCGTTTTTTTCAAAATAGAAGGGGGCGTTTGAATGTCCATCCCAATGTCTGAAAAATGTAGGTTGTAGATCCAGGCTTAAATGTTCAACAACTGCCTCTTCGGCATATTGCTGTAATTTGGAGTCAAGGGTAGTATAAATTCTGAGCCCATCTTTATACAGATTGTAAGGCGTTCCATCTGGTTTAAAATGTTCTCTACACCATTTTTTCAACTTTCCACGTAAGTATTCCCTAAAATAAGTTGCCTGTCCTGAAATATGATCTTGCCGGCCAAATTTTGTCATGTCAATTGGCATAAGTTTAACCGAATCATAAATTGAATCAGATAAATAACCATACTTTACCATTTGTTTTAAAACCACATTTCTTCTGAACTTCACAGTATCAGGCCGTCGAACCGGATTATATAAGGCAGGGTTTTTAAGCATGCCCACCAATACGGCTGACTCTTCCAGTTTAAGAGAATCGGGAGTTGTGTTAAAATAAATTTTGGAGGCCGACTTAATTCCTACGGCATTGTTGACAAAATCAAACTTGTTAAAATACAAAGTAATAATTTCATCTTTTGAATAGCGCCGTTCAAGCTTTGTAGCAATTACCCACTCATTTAATTTTTGAATAAAGCGCTTTACCTTTGAATCAGGGCGTTCATGAAATAAGAGCTTGGCAAACTGCTGTGTAATGGTACTTCCCCCTCCTTTGTTCTGACCCATAAGTGCACCGGATACAGCCCTGACCAATGCCTTGAAATCAATTCCGGAATGGCTGTAATAACGAATGTCTTCTGTTGCCAACAGGGCATTTACCAGGTTGGTATCCAATTCTGAAAAGTGCGTATCTGATCTGTTCTCAATGTAATACTTGCCAATAAGCTCCAGGTCATCGGAAAATATTTCGGACGCCTGGTTGCTCTTGGGATTTTCAAGTTCTTCAAAAGTTGGCATATAGCCCAGCTTTCCGGAAGAAATCATACTGAATAAAATAATGTTGAAAATAATAACCAGCACGATCAACGACCAGAAAATAATCAGATACTTTCTGTACTTACCACTTGATTTTGTAGGTTTTTCTTGATTTTGACTGTTCGAATTATTGTTACTTAAATCCTGCCCCATGATTTGAACGATACTATAAACTTATTCAAATAAACTTCAAAAGTATTCATTTATTATAATCAAGAAATTAAGATAACAGCTCTTTTCTCAACATCTTTAATGCTGTCAATGCTGTTTTGCGAATATTCCGTTCACGGTTTTCGCCAAATAAATAGTGCTGAGCAATTGTTTTTTCTGGAGTAGAAATGGCAATCCAGGTAGTTCCTACAGGTTTTTCTCCTGTACCGCCCCCCGGACCGGCAATTCCAGAGGTAGCTATAGCAAAATCCGTTTGGAATTTTTTCCTTGCCCCTTCAGCCATTTGTTTTACAACAGTCTCACTGACGGCACCGAAATCGATTAAACTTTTTTTCTTCACATCCAGTTCCTGTTGTTTGATCTCATTGGCATAAGCTACAACAGATCCTCTAAAATAATCTGAACTACCCGCTATAGATGTGATCAAATGTGCAATATAGCCACCTGTACAGCTTTCTGCTGTCGAAACGGATTGTCCCTTTTTTCTTAACAGTTCACCCACTATTTCAGAAAGCTGATCATTATCAAAACCAAAAAAATAGTCAGGAATGATGGTTAATAGTTTTTTAATTTTATCGTCTACCTGATGTTCCAGGGCTTTTTTATTTTTACCAACAGCAGTTAATCGCAGTCTTACAATTCCGGGTTGAGGTAAATATGCCAGTTTAATATTGTCTGGCAAGTTGTCTTCCCAGGTTTCAATTTTTTGTGCCAACCATGACTCTCCAATCCCCTGAGTTAAAACGGTTTTGTGAACAATTGCTTGAGCCCGATACTGTTTTTGGATTTTTGGAATGATATATTCGCTAACCATCGGTTTCATTTCGAAAGGTACACCAGGCATGGAAATAAATATTTTCTTCTTTTTCTCAAACCACATACCTGCTGCAGAGCCATGATTATTTTTAATTGGTGTACAGGCTTTAGGTATTTCTGCTTGTTTTTGATTGGGAGAGCTTAAGGTCAGGCCTCTTTTTCCAAATAATTCGATAATATTTTTATAAACATCTTCGCTAAATACTAAGTGGGTATCAAAATATTCACACAGTGTTTCTTTTGTAATGTCGTCTTTTGTGGGGCCAAGGCCACCGGTTATCAAAATAATATCAACCCGTTTTTCAGCTTCTTGAAGAGCTGTCAGGATATGATCCCGTTTATCAGAAATTGTACTTATCTGGTGGACTTTTATACCCGCCAGGTTCAATTGTTCAGATATCCAGGCAGCATTGGTATTAATTACCTGTCCGATTAATAATTCATCCCCAATGGAAATGATTTCAGCAGTCATCATAGAATCTTTATCTTTGTTCTTTTTTTGGCAAAATTAGGAATATTTATATATGGAGTCTGGCGAAAAAATACCTGCATCAGAATTGATCCTTCACCAGGATGGAAGTGTGTACCATTTGAATATCAAACCCGAACATCTTGCTGATACTGTTATTCTGGTTGGAGATCCACATCGTGTAGAAATGATTTCCAATTATTTTGACAGAATTGAGTTTAAAGGAGAAAATCGGGAAATTGTTACCCATACTGGCACTTTGAAAAATAAGCGATTAACTGTTATGTCCACCGGCATGGGAACCGATAATATTGACATTGTTTTGAATGAGCTGGATGCCTTGGTCAATATTGATCTTGAAAAAAAAATTATAAAGCCTGATCATACAGCATTGAACATTATTCGGCTTGGAACATCAGGCGGAATACAGCCGGACCTACCTTTAAATTCATTTGTCCTTTCGGAATATGGACTTGGTTTAGATGGTTTGTTAAGTTTTTATAAAAACTCAGAAAAAGTTATTGAGAAAGATTTAACGGATTCATTTATCTCACATGTAAACTTACCATCCGAAATGCCTCAGCCCTATTTGGTGAAGTCTTCTGACAATCTTTCTGGTTTATTCGGTGATGAGTTTGTTAGAGGAATTACAGCTACTGCACCTGGTTTTTATGGGCCACAGGGAAGACAAGTGAGGCTAGATGTTGCTGTTCCTAACTTAATTGATCGTTTACAGAAATTTGAATTTGATGAAAAAAAAATTCAAAACCTTGAAATGGAAACTTCTGCCTTATTTGGCCTTAGTAAATTACTTGGGCATCATGCTTTAACCATTTGTGTTGCAATTGCCAACCGGCATCACCATGGCTTTAACCCGGATTATAAAACAGCCATTAAAATGTTGGTTGAATCAGTCTTAGAAAAAATTGTTGTACTTCCTTGAGTTGATCAAGATTTTTATTTTTTGAACTCATAAAAGTTTTATAACTTACAGATGTTTTGCAAGTGAATAATTTATTCATTGAAATGAAAACATTTGTAATATAAATTTTGTTGAAAAAGATGGTAATAAAAAATTTATGCAGGTGAATTAAAAAACAGCAATAAAATTATTTTAGCTGGTAATATTAATCGATATAAATTATAAATATTAAGTGTCAGAAGAAATACAACATACCGAACTAAACGCCCTGATCAGTTTGCTGGATGAGCCAAGCAATCCAGTCTTTGATAAAATCAAGGAAAAGATATTGTATTATGGTATTGAGGCCATTCCTTTTCTTGAAGATGCCTGGGATAATTCGTTTGACAATGATATTCAAGGCAGGATAGAGGAAATAATCCACAGTATCCAGTTAAGAAATTTAAAAGATGAGCTTATTAATTGGAAAGAAAATAACCCGCTTGATCTATTGGAGGGATTTTATTTGGTAAGCAAATATCAATATCCTGATTTGGATTATAATGTCCAGAAAGAAAATGTTACAAGAATTGAAAAAGATATCTGGCTTGAATTAAACAGTAATTTAACAGCACTTGAAAAAGTAAAAGTGATCAATCATGTATTGTTTGATATTAATCGCTTTGCAGGAAACAAGACAAATATTGAGGCGCCTCAAAACCTGTTTCTAAACAATATTCTGGAAACAAGAAAAGGTAATCATCTGTCACTTGGTATTTTATATATCATTTTGTCTCAAAAACTAGGCATCCCGATTTTTGGGGTTAATCTGCCACAGCATTTTATTCTGGCTTATATGGATGAAGTACGTGATGAAAAAATTGCACTGGAAGACGAAAATGAAGTGTTGTTTTATGTTAATCCATTTAATAAAGGTGCTGTATTTACCCAGCGTGAAATAGAGCTATTTATTAAACATTTAAAACTGAAACCTAACGCAAGTTTCTATAAGCCCTGTGATAATATAGATATTATCCAAAGACTTCTTAAAAACGTTATTGCCAGTTATACTAAGATTGGGTATCTGGAAAAAGTTGAAGAACTGGAGGATATTCTGGGTGTTTTATAAAATTACCCCAGGTTTTGTATAATACCCACTTTAGCCAATGAAAATAGTTTTGATGGTTATTAACATAATTTTCAGATCAGTAAAAAAACCTTTTTCATCGATGTATTTTATATTCAACGCCAACTTTTCGGGCATTATTTTTTCTATATAGACTTTTTCCGGCTTATCATAACGCTCCAGAATCTCATTTTCATTAATGTATTCCAGCGAAGCATAATCTGTTAGTCCCGGCCTGACAGATAAAATTTTCATTTGTCCATAATTGTATAGATCAACATATTTTCTAACTTCTGGCCGGGGACCCACAAAACTCATCTCCCCTTTCAGGATATTTAATAGTTGAGGAAATTCATCAACTTTATATTTTCTCAACCATTTACCAGCTTTTGTTATCCGGGAATCAGTGTTTCCCACAGTAAGCAATCCCTTCCGTTCAGAATTACTGAACATAGTTCTGAATTTAATCAACCTGAAATCCCTGTTGTTTTTTCCAACCCGCATTTGAAAAAAGAAAACACCACCTTTTGAGTCCATTAAAATTGAAATAGATAGAATTAGAAATAGGGGAAAGAGAAATATCAATCCTGTTATTGAAAAAATAATATCAAAAAGACGTTTTAACATAATGATCACCAGCTTTTCAGCTTGTCAGATGATGATTATCAGAAATTAAGTAGCACTGGTAAATTGTTTCAAAAACCGGGCATCGTTTTCAAAGAATAGCCGGATATCATCAATCTGGTATTTTAACATGGCCACCCTTTCTATTCCCATACCAAAGGCAAAGCCAGTATATTTTTCACTATCTATATCACAGTTTTCCAATACATTTGGATCAACCATTCCACAACCCAATATTTCAACCCAACCTGTGTGCTTACAAACTTTACAGCCGCTTCCACCACAAATAAAACATGAAATATCCATTTCGGCTGATGGCTCAGTAAAAGGAAAATAAGAAGGCCTGAACCTGATTTTGGTATCTGTACCAAAAAATTCTGTTGCGAAATAATAAAGTGTTTGTTTCAAATCAGCAAATGATACATTTTCATCAATATACAATCCTTCAATCTGATGAAAAATACAATGTGCCCTTGCTGAAATAGCTTCATTTCTGAAAACCCTTCCTGGGAAAATAGACCTGATGGGTGGCTGCTCGTTTTGCATGACCCTAATCTGAACTGAAGAGGTGTGGGTACGTAAAACAATGTCAGGATTTTTTTCAATAAAAAATGTATCCTGCATATCACGAGCAGGATGCTCTTCATGAAAATTTAAAGCAGTAAAATTATGCCAGTCATCTTCAATTTCGGGCCCAACCTCAACAGTGAAACCTAATCGTGAAAATATTTCGATGATATCGTTTCGAACAATAGATAATGGATGCCTGGATCCAATGTTTAAAAAATTTGCAGGAAGCGTTAAGTCTGTTGATTTATCAGTTGAAGTTTCTTTTTGTGCCAGGTTATCTTTTATGGATGACACTTTATCCTGGGCTTTGTTTTTTACATCGTTAAGCAAAAGCCCAACTTCTCTTCTTAGCTCAGGTGCAACATCCTTCATTTCTGCAAACAAGCCCGTAACAATGCCTTTTTTACTTAAATATTTAATTCTGAAAGCCTCCAACTGATCAGGAGTTTCAGCAATAAATGAATTTATTTCTTCAAGGTATTTATTTATTTTTTCCTTCATCCTTGTAAGCTATTCAATAATCTTAACCGACATTACAACAGGCTCTATGGGCTTATTTGCTTTGTCAGTTTTTACAGCTGCAATTTTATCAATTACATCAAGTCCGTCAATTACTTCGCCAAATACTGTATAGCCGCCATCCAGATGCGGAGTTCCGCCAACAGTAGTATAGGTTTCAATTTGTTCATTGGTATAAGTAATACCAGCTCGACGTGAATAACTATCAAGCGTTTCAAAAGTTGTTACCTGTCCCTGAACAATATAAAACTGAGAACCGGAGGAAGCTTTTTGAGGATTTACCTGATCGCCTTGTCTGGCAGCAGCCAA
>DAOVYU010000410.1 GCA_030635465.1 Bacteroidales bacterium
AACTGCACCTTTTTTTTGGATTGTTTAAATTTGCATTTCTTTGAAGGAAATGAATGGTTTAAATAATATACTTCTATCTACAGCTTACCTTGGTCCTGTTGAATACTTTGCCAGTATGTCGAATGCCAAAGAGGTAACGATTGAGAAGCAGGAACATTATATCAAGCAGACATACCGTAACCGTTGTTTGATTGCTACTGCCAATGGAATACAATCTCTTACCATTCCGGTTATTAAAGTAAATGGTAACCGAACTAAAATAAAGGATATCCAGATTGCTTATTCTGAGAAATGGCAACTCCTTCACTGGCGGGCCATTGTTTCAGCTTATAGTCATTCACCGTATTTTTTGTATTATAAAGATATTTTGGAACCATTTTATTTCAAAGAGTTTAAGTTTTTATTTGATTTTAATTTCCAACTTCTGGAAGAATTATTAGGTGTATTGGAAATTGATAAAATGATCAACTTTAACGTATCATTTGAATTGAATCCTGGCAATGAAATCATTGACTTGCGAAATACCTTCAATCCGAAAAAAAAATCACTTAAATACTTTCCACCCTATATTCAGGTATTTGCTGAAAAATTTGAATTTGTTCCGAATTTGAGCATTATTGATTTGTTGTTTAACGAGGGTCCTTCCTCGGTTGACTATCTGAAGAAAATAGTTCCTGGATCAGTACAATAAATTAAGTACACGTAAATTTCTTTGCAACAATTTTTACTACTTTTGCGCCTTGAAATTAGAATGTTCAAATTGCTTTTTATATGGAAATTCCGAGTAAGTATAACCCTGGTGAAACAGAAGATAAATGGTATGATTTCTGGATGGAGAAAGGCTTTTTCACGAGTAAACCTGATGAAAGAGAACCCTATAGTATTGTGATACCACCTCCAAATGTAACCGGGGTGTTACATATGGGTCATATGCTGAACAATACCATTCAGGATATACTTGTTCGTCGGGCCAGAATGCAGGGTAAAAATGCACTTTGGTTACCAGGAACAGATCATGCTTCTATTGCAACTGAAGCAAGAGTAGTGGCTAAATTGAAAGCAGATGGTATTGATAAATCAGATATTACCAGGGATGAATTTTTAGAACATGCATGGGAATGGAAGGAGAAACATGGTGGGATTATTCTGGAGCAATTAAAAAAACTCGGTGCTTCCTGTGATTGGGAGCGAACCCGCTTTACCATGGATGAAGCATTGTACGAATCGGTTATTGATGTATTTATTGATTTATATAACAAAGGATTGATTTACAGGGGAGTTCGTATGGTGAACTGGGATCCCAAGGCTTTAACAGCATTATCTGATGAAGAAGTGAACCATAAAGAGGTTCAATCCAAATTGTATTATTTGAGATATAAAGTAGAAGGGTCAGAAAACGATTGGGTGACAATTGCAACTACCAGACCTGAAACTATTTTAGGAGATACCGCTGTTTGTGTAAACCCAAATGATGATAGGTTTAAACATTTGTTGGGCAAAAGAGTATTAGTGCCACTTATAAATCGTTCAGTTCCGATAATCGAAGATGAATATGTTGATATGGAATTTGGAACAGGTTGTCTGAAAATTACACCTGCTCACGATATCAATGACTATGAAATAGGAATTCGTCATAAACTGGATACCATTGATATATTTAATGAAGATGGAACTTTAAATAAAGATGCTGAATTGTATATTGGAGAAGATCGTTTTGTTGTCCGGGAGAAAATTATTGTTGATCTTGAAAAGGCAGGTAACCTGGTTAAGACCGAGGATTATATTAACAAGATTGGCTATTCTGAAAGAACAGATGAGATCATCGAACCAAAACTATCCCTGCAGTGGTTCCTGAAAATGGAAGAAATGGCCAAACCTGCCCTGGATGTGGTAATTGATGATACCATTAAATTCCATCCGGCAAAATTTAAAAATACCTATAAGCATTGGATGGAGAATGTCCGTGATTGGTGTATTTCAAGACAGCTTTGGTGGGGACAACGGATACCTGCTTATTATTTACCCAATAGGGAAATTGTTGTAGCAAAATCGAAAGAAGAAGCATTTAAAATTGCCCGGCAAAAATTTGATTTACCTGATTTGAAAATGGATGAAATCCATCAGGATGAAGATGTGCTGGATACCTGGTTTTCTTCATGGCTCTGGCCAATTTCTGTTTTTGATGGTATCCGTAATCCTGATAATGAAGATATCAAATATTATTATCCAACCAACGACCTCATTACTGCACCCGATATTTTGTTCTTCTGGGTAGCACGTATGATAATGGCCGGATTAGAATACCGAAAAGATATTCCATTCAAGAATGTTTATTTAACAGGTATGGTGCGTGATAAGATTGGAAGGAAAATGTCAAAATCTCTTGGTAATTCACCTGATCCCATTGAATTGATAAAAAAGTTTGGAGCTGATGGTGTTAGGGTCGGTATGTTGTTGACCTCGCCAGCTGGAAATGATTTGCCTTTTGATGAAATATTGTGCGAACAGGGCCGAAACTTTAGTAATAAAGTATG
>DAOVYU010000122.1 GCA_030635465.1 Bacteroidales bacterium
AGGTAATTTTTTTGTTTATTTACTGTGTTGCTGATCACCTTTGCGCTGATAAATTTAAAAAGTGAATCATGTTGATAATAAACCAGGGTATCTGTGGTATGAAATGATCCTTTTAACGATTCTCTTAATTGGGCATTCTCTTCGGCAAGGATAAGATTGGTTTTCTTGAGCGTAAAATACTCTGTAATATTGTTAAATGTAATGAAAATGGTTCCTGTTATTTGACCGGATGAATTCAAAAAGGTAGCACGCTGATAGTTATTTTGAACAATGAATGAAAAGGCAATAATTTCCAGGAAAAGAAACAGGAAAAAAAAGTAATGCTTTAATATATATGCAAACAGATGCCGCACGACGTTAAGTTAATTCCAAAAAATTAAGATATATCTTTTTGTTTTGCCTTATTTGATAAGGAAAGTAAACCGGTCAAAATTTTTGAGTGCAATGCCTGTTCCTCTGGCCACAGCCCTTAACGGGTCTTCAGCTACATGGATCTGGAGTTTTGTTTTTAAATGCAATCGTTTGTCAAATCCTCTAAGCATAGAACCTCCACCTGCAACGTAAATACCTGTTCTGAAAATATCTGCCGACAATTCAGGAGGTGTCATTTCCAATGCGTGCAATACCGCTGCTTCAATCTTGGAGATAGATTTATCCAGGCAATGGGCAATTTCAGCATAGTTAACTTTTATTTCCTTGGGGATACCTGTTAACATGTCTCTTCCATGCACTGCATAATCATCCGGCGGATTTTCTATTTCTGTCATTGCAGCTCCTACTTCTATTTTAATACGTTCTGCAGTCCGTTCACCTATATTAATATTATGTTGTTTGCGCATATATTCCTCAATATCCGAATTGAAGTCATCACCGGCAATTCGTATGGATTTGTTGTTCACAATACCTCCCAGTGCTATGACAGCTATTTCACTGGTACCACCACCAATGTCAATGATCATATTCCCGGTTGGCTCCATTACATCAATCCCAATTCCAATGGCAGCTGCCATGGGTTCATGAATCAGTTTCACATCTTTTGCCCCTGCTTGCTCGGCTGAGTCTTTTACAGCCCTTTCTTCTACTTCTGTAATACCAGATGGAATACAAATAACCATTTTGAGTGCAGGGGGAAATAGTGGTTTTTTAGGCCACACCATTTTGATCAATTCCCGGATCATAAATTCAGCTGACTGAAAATCAGCAATTACTCCATCACGTAAAGGGCGGATGGTTTTAATATTTTCGTGGGTCTTGCCATGCATCATCATTGCCTTTTTGCCTACAGCGATAATCCGGCCGGTATTTCTTTCAATGGCAACAATGGATGGTTCGTCAACCACCACCTTGTCATTAAAAATAATGATGGTATTAGCTGTACCTAAATCAATTGCGATTTCTTTTGTTAAAAATGAAAAAAGCCCCATCTTTTATATGTTAAATTAATTTTAATGTTTAAAGTGCCGATATCCTGTAAAAACCATACTCACATTATGTGCATCACAAAAATCAATAGATTCCTGATCCCTAACGGAACCACCTGGTTGAATAACAGCACTAATACCAGCTTTTTGTGCTATCTCCACTGAATCAGCAAAAGGGAAAAAAGCATCCGAAGCCAAAACTGCACCATTCAGGTCAAATCCAAATTCTCCAGCTTTAATGATCGCTTGTTTTAATGCATCAACCCGGGATGTTTGTCCAACTCCACTGGCACACAATTGTTTGTTTTTTGCCAGAACGATCGTATTCGATTTGGTGTGTTTAACTATCTTATTTGCAAAGAACAAGTCTGTTTGTTCATACTCACTTGGGGATGATTTTGTTACAACTTTCAAATCAGAGTTATCCTCCATTTTTAAATCCCTGTCTTGCTCGATCACACCATTTAAAATTGACCTGAATTGTTTTGCTGGAAAATCGTACAATTTTTTCCGTAGAATTATCCTGTTTTTCTTAGTCTTAATTACTTCAAGGGCTTTCGGATCATACCCAGGAGCCAATATGATTTCAAAAAATAATTTGTTTATTTCACCAGCAGTTTCTTCATCAACAACCTTATTTGTAATCAATACCCCGCCAAAGGCAGATATTGGATCTCCGGCAAGCGCATCTTTCCATGCATCAATCAATCTTTCACGGCAGGCTATCCCACATGCATTATTGTGTTTGAGAATTGCAAAAGTGGTTTCATCAAATTCATTGATCAGGTTAATGGCTGCATCCAGATCGCCCAGATTATTGTATGAAATGGCTTTGCCATGGAGTTGCTCAAATACATCCTCAAGTTTACCATAATAAATCCCTTTTTGATGTGGATTTTCACCATATCTTAAAACAGTTGATTGAGCAATGCTTTGTTTAAAAACATCTTCTTTTTCTTGATTGAAATAATTGAATATCGATATATCATAATGAGATGATACCTGAAATGCTTGTGTGGCAAATTTTTTTCTGTCTTCAATCGTGGAACTTCCATTTTTTTCTTTCAGTAAACTGATTAAATCATCATACTGATCAAATGATGGAACGATTAATACATCTTTATAATTTTTAGCAGCAGCACGGATCAATGAAATTCCACCGATATCTATTTTTTCAATGATTTCTTGTTCGTTGCCAGTACTTAAAACGGTTTGTTCAAAAGGATAAAGATCAACAATCACTAAATCAATTTCAGGAATTTCATATTCTTTAAAATGATTGATATCGGATTCATTATCCCGTCTTCCTAAAATACCACCAAAAACTTTGGGATGTAACGTTTTTACCCTACCTCCCAAAATTGATGGATAAGAGGTTAAGGATTCAACAGTATGCGCAGGAATATCCATTTTTTTAATGAAATCATATGTTCCTCCAGTAGAATAAATGGTAATATTTAAATCACTGAGAAGTTGTACAATTTCATCAAGCCTGTCTTTATGAAAAACAGAAATTAAAGCACTGCTAATTCTCTTCATTGTACTGATTTAATGATAACATGCAATGTTATTAAAAATATTTTTACAAAGTAACAATTAAATTCGTTTCAATTCTTATGGCTATTTATTTTAATTTTACATGTTTTATCAAGAATGATACTTTATGTTCCTATTAAAACTGATCCGGGAAAGTTTCATATTTTCATTTCAGGCTATTATCGTAAATAAAGTCAGAACGATGTTATCCTTGTTGGGTATTACTATTGGAATATTTTCGGTGATATCTGTCTTGACGATATTTGATTCCATGGAAATTGCTCTTCGTGATAGTATAGAGCAACTTGGTGATGATGTGTTGTTTATACAAAAGTGGCCATGGGAAGGTGGCAATAATTATCCCTGGTGGAAATACTACAAACGACCAGAACCCAAATTACAAGATCTTAGGGAAATACAACGCAGAAGTGTAGCTTCAGAAGCCAGTGCATTTATGTTTGAAGTCCGGCGTACAATTAAATATCAGAATAATAGCATCGAAGGAATCTCAATTTTAGGAGTTTCTCATGATTTTGACAGGGTAATGTCCATCGACCTGGAGGATGGTAGATATTTTACACCATTAGAATCGCAAAGCGGAAATAATGTTGCAATACTTGGGAATGAAGTTGCTTCAAAATTATTTGAAGGAAGGTCTCCACTTGGAAAACAGGTAAAAATATTTGGAAGTAAAGTAGAGGTAATTGGAATCATGAAAAAAGAAGGTGATGACCTTTTTGGAGGATCCTCTGATAACCAGGCAATCCTGCCTGTGAAATTTGCCCGCAATTATATTGATATTTTGGATGTGGGAACAACCATCATGGTCAAGGCGAAACCATTTGTCTCAAATGAAGAGTTGACGGATGAATTGATAGGGATCTTACGGGCAGTAAGAAAATTAAAACCGAAAACAGATGACGATTTTTCCATTAATGAGACCAGTATTATTTCTGATGAATTCGATGCTTTTTTTGGAGTGATTGCTATAGTAGGTTGGATTGTCGGTGGATTCTCTTTGCTGGTGGGTGGGTTTGGAATAGCAAACATAATGTTCGTCTCAGTTAAAGAACGGACAAATCAAATCGGGATACAAATGTCATTGGGTGCAAAACGATTTTTTATCCTGTTTCAGTTTTTATTTGAAGCAGTATTTTTATCATTGTTTGGTGGAATTGTTGGATTACTCATTATATATATATTGGTATTACTGTCGCAAAATTTCCCGTTTACTTTGCAATTAACTACAGTAAATATTGTTATTGGTGTTTCGGTTTCTGTTACAATAGGATTAATTGCTGGAATAGTCCCTTCTTACATAGCTTCACGACTCGATCCTGTTGAGGCCATGCGTTCAACTTTTTGATCAGCTCTTATTTAGCAATTGAACTAAAATACTATTCAATTTAGTCAATATGAGCATTTTTGGCACTCTGGCTATTTTAGTCATTTTCCATTCAATAAATAATATTTGTATGTAAATAATTCACAATCAAAAAGTAATCATTTCAAGGAATTTATTTTTATTTTTCCCATAACTATTTTGTTATCTTTACAGGGTCAAACTTCCTCTATGAACAAGCGTTGGGTATTAAAAGAACAGGGTGAAGAGGCTGTTGTTCAACATCTTGCTGAAGCACTAAATGTTGAGTATAACATTGCCAATTTGCTTGCACAAAGAGGTATCTCCACCTTTGAAGAAGCTCGGTCTTTTTTCCGTCCTTCCCTTGATGATTTGCACGATCCTTTCCTGATGCCCGATATGCATAAAGCTATCCAGCGTATTGAAAAAGCACTGGAAAACAATGAAAAAATTCTTGTTTACGGTGATTATGATGTAGATGGTACAACTGCTGTTGCATTGGTATTTACGTTTTTGAAAAGTATATATTCCAATGTTGATTTCTATATACCTGATCGCTATGATGAAGGATATGGGATTTCCTATAAGAGTATTGACTTTGCTGCAGAGAATAAGTTTTCATTGGTCATTGTTTTAGATTGTGGCATTAAAGCAGTAGAGAAAATAAAGTATGCCAAAGAAAAAAAGGTAGATTTTATCATAGCTGACCATCATCGGCCAGGGGATGTTATTCCCGATGCAATTGCTGTTCTAGATCCTAAAAGACTTGACAGTAATTATCCCTATGACGAATTGTCGGGTTGTGGTGTAGGATTTAAACTCGTCCAGGCAATAGCACAAACCAGGGAAATGCCCTTTGAAAATCTGACCAAATATCTCGACCTGGTTGTAGTTAGCATTGCATCCGATATTGTTA
>DAOVYU010000261.1 GCA_030635465.1 Bacteroidales bacterium
GGATTTGATTTTTTATTAGTGGATACCGCTGGTGTCAGAAAAAAAGGAAAAGTTCGGGAAAACATTGAGTTCTATTCTGTCATGAGATCCATCAGAGCAATAGAAAACAGTGATGTATGTTTTTTAATGGTGGACGCCAGCGAAGGTTTTGAATCTCAGGATTTGAATATATTTCATTTGGCTGAGCGGAATAAAAAAGGGGTTGTTATTGTGGTTAATAAATGGGATTTAATTGAGAAAGAAACTAAAACCCACCTGGAATTTGAAGAAATGATCCGCAATAAAATTGCTCCTTTCAAAGATGTGCCAATTGTTTTTACTTCTATTCCAAAAAAACAACGAATTTTTAAGGCACTGGAAACAGGAAGTGAAGTTTATAAAAAAATGGGAACCCAGATCCCTACTTCAAAACTCAATGAAATATTTTTACCAATTATTGAGAAAACACCTCCACCGGCCTTAAAAGGTAAATATGTAAAAATTAAATATATTACTCAGCTAAAAACTCCTTTCCCTGCATTTGTATTCTTTTGTAATTTACCACAATATGTAAGAGATCCCTATAAACGATTTGTAGAAAATCAATTAAGAAAGCAATTTGACTTTTATGGGGTACCTATTCAAATATATTTCCGAAGAAAATAATATGGCAGAAGGGATAAGGATCGATAAATGGTTGTGGGCAGTCAGGGCATTTAAAACAAGAAGTCAGGCTACAGAGGCCTGTAAATCAGGGAAAGTAAAGATTGACGACATCACTGTAAAACCTTCAAGGGAAGTAAAGTTAAACGAGGAGATTATCGTTCAAATAAATTATATTAGCAGAACATTAAAAGTTATTGGTTTGTTAAATAATAGGGTGGGTGCTAAACTTGTTGCAGGTTTTATGGAAGATCTCACACCGCCTGAAGAATATGAAAAAGAAAAAATCAAAAGAGAGATCAATTATGAATATAGAGACAGGGGATTGGGCCGTCCTACAAAAAAGGAAAGGCGATTGATCGACAGATTGAAAAAATCAAAGTTTTAATTTTTTACATACAAACAAAATTAATCAGGAGTTTTATCGTTATTCCCTAAATTCTATACCTTTACAGCCAAATACAACATAGTAATAATCTTAAAACAATAAAATATGAAAAAATTAGCACTTGCATTACTAATTATCCCATTTTTAATTAGTTGTAACCATCAGAAAGTTAAGCAGCTTGAAGCACGTAATGACAGTCTTGTTCAACAGGCAGATTTAAAAGACGAATCAATCAATGAATTTTTACAAAGTTTCAGCGAAATTCAAGGTAATCTTGATTCCATCAAAGCTAAAGAAATGATCATTTCTGATAGAACCGAAGGAAAAACTGAACTCAAGAAAAAAGTTAAAGATCAGATCAATGATGACATCAATACCATTTACCTGTTGCTCAACGACACACAAGAAAAGCTTGCAGAAATTAGAAAAAAATTAGGTAAGTCAAATTACCACGTTAAGGAATTACAGAAAGTTGTTGATCACCTATCGAAACAAATTGCTTACAAAGATAAAGAGATAGAGGGTTTGAGGCTTGAGCTTGAAAAAATGAACATTAAAGTGGTTAAACTCGCTCAGAGCGTTAACACTTTAAAGAAAGAGAATATTGAAAAGGATGCAACAATTCAGGATCAAACAGAAGTAATTGATGATAAGATTTTAGAATTGAACAAGGCATTTTTTGTCATTGGAACAAAAAAGGAATTGAAAGAAAATAATATCATCACTGCAGAAGGTGGATTTATTGGTATTGGAAAAAACAAGAAATTAGCTGATGACTTTAACGAAGAGCAATTTACACAAATAGATATCAGAGAAGTTACCCTCATTCCTTTGCCTGGAACTAAAAAAGCAACTGTTATTACTACTCACGCATCGGAATCTTATAAAATTACTGGTGAAGCAGATGACCGCATATTAGAGATAATAAATATTGAAGAGTTTTGGAAATCATCCAAATACTTGGTAATTATAATAGATTAAGGCTCAAATAACAGAGAATAAAAAAAGCGGATGATTGTTTAATCATCCGCTTTTTTTATCGATAAATTATTAACGAAAATCTTTAATATTCATCCTCATGAAAGAAAAAATCCTCCTTCGTAGGATATTCAGGCCAAATATCTTCGATGCGTTCGTAAACTTCGCCTTCATCCTCAATCTCCTTTAAGTTCTCAATTACTTCCATGGGAGCACCCGACCTGATTGCAAAATCAATCAACTCGTCTTTTGTTGCCGGCCAGGGCGCGTCTTCCAGTTTTGAAGCTAATTCAAGTGTCCAATACATCTCCTGATTATTTAGAGTTCAATTTTTTGCAAAAATAATTTTTTTTGTGACAAATCAAACAAAATTTAAAAAAATGATGAACTTTTTCTATAATCCCTTATTTATTAGGCTTCCAGAGTACTTCTTTAACATTGAAATCTTTAGCGATTTTTCTGGACAATATAAATAAGTAGTCAGATAGGCGATTTAAATATTGAATAATGATGGGATCAATTTTATTTTGAACCCCTAATTTTATTACCACCCTTTCTGCTCTTCTACAAATTGTACGTGCAATATGGCAATAGGATACAACCGTATGGCCTCCAGGTAAAATAAATGATTTCAAGGGTGGGATCTCTTCATTCATTTTATCAATTTCAGTTTCCAATAAAGTAATATCAGTTAAATTTATCTCAGGTAACTGTTTAATATTTTCTTCCTTATCAGTCGCTAAAAGTGATTCAGCAACAAATAAAGTATTTTGAATATCAAATAAAATGTCTTTGTAATGTTGATCGATTTCCTGATCCCGGATAAGTCCAATGTACGAATTTAATTCATCCAGCGTACCATATGCTTCTATACGGTCATTGTATTTAGGTACTCTGGTACCACCCAACAAAGAAGTTTCACCTTTATCACCCCCCTTTGTATATATTTTATATTCAGAACTCATTATATGGTAATAACTAAATTTATTACAAATGGTTTAATAATAAAACATTTTTATGTTTTGTGTTCCAATTGATAATAGTCCATTGTCCGAATATTTTCATTGACTGTATCAGATTCAACAGTTCCATCAATCAATCGGATTATCCTGTGTGCATGTCGTGCAATATCTTCTTCATGGGTAACCACAATAATAGTATTTCCGGCTTTATGAATTTCTTCGAGTAATCCCATGATCTCAATTGATGTCGTAGAATCAAGGTTTCCGGTGGGTTCATCTGCTAAAATAATGGAAGGACGATTGACCAGAGCCCTTGCAACAGCAACACGTTGCCGCTGTCCACCAGAAAGTTCATTGGGTTTATGCTGCATTCGGTCTGTTAATTGCACCTGTCCGAGTACCTCTTCTGCCCGTTGTAAGCGACTTGATTTGTTAAATCCAGCATAAATTAAAGGCAACATGACATTTTCAAGGGCAGTCGATCGCGGTAATAAATTAAATGTTTGAAAAACAAAACCAATTTCTTTATTCCGTATTTCAGCCAGGTTGTTATCATCCATTTTACTCACATCGCTATTATTCAGATAATACTGACCATTGGTTGGTGTATCCAAACAACCTAATAAATTCATTAGAGTAGACTTTCCTGATCCGGAAGGCCCCATCAACGCTACAAACTCATTACTTTGGATGAACATTCCACCAGACCCTCAGCAAGGATCGAAAACCCGCCCCTCATAAGGTTCAATCATCTCAACAAGCAAACGAACAATACATTGAGGAGTGTA
>DAOVYU010000010.1 GCA_030635465.1 Bacteroidales bacterium
GAAAAAACCCGGTTTCCATCATCGTCCCTTGTCATAGAGTAATTGGTGCCGATGGAAAATTAGTAGGCTATGGTGGAGGATTGTGGCGAAAAAAATGGTTATTGGAACATGAACAAAAATATAAACAGCTAAGTTTGTTTGAATAATAAGATAGGCAGATATGAAAAGAACAGACAAACATTTGCTGGATGAGATGAATGCCAAATCCAGAATGGCTACAAGAAAAAGGGCTCATTTTACTTTCCACAAATCTGACGATGACACCTTACAGCGCATGCTCAATGCCATGCAACCAGGTACCTATCTGCGACCTCACAAACATGAAAATCCTGATAAGCGAGAGGTCTTCCTGGTTTTGACCGGAAAATTCCTGGTGGTTGAATTTAATGAAAATGGGAATATAACTGATCATATGATCCTTGATGCAAATAGCCATCAGTATGCTGCAGAAATAGCTGAACGTATTCATCATACAGTCATTTGCCTGGCACCCGATTCAATTGCTTATGAGATAAAAGATGGCCCATATAATCCCATTGATGATAAAAATTTTGCAAGCTGGGCTCCAAAGGAAGGTGATCCGGTATGCGCTGATTTTATAGATAAAATTCTCAAAGAATTAAATATTCAGATTTCCTGATAAAGATTTTCAATTACTTTTGTATCACTTTAATTAAGTGCATTCTAAGAATTTAAAAATGGCTCAGAAACCTTCAATACCGAAAGGAACACGCGATTTTTCTCCAACTGAAATGACCCGGAGAAATTACATTTTTGATACAATCAAATCTGTTTTTAAAACATATGGGTACCAACCCATAGAAACACCCGCCATGGAAAATTTATCTACTTTAATGGGTAAATCTGGTGCTGAAGGGGATAAACTCTTGTTTAAAATTTTAAATTCAGGTGATTTTTTGAATAAAATCCCAGACTCGATTACTATCGGGACGAAATTCCAAAATGCTTCAGTTACTGAATTTACAGGTTTTATTTCTGAAAAAGGATTACGTTATGACCTGACGGTTCCTTTTGCCCGTTATGTAGTCCAACATAGAAATGAAATTACTTTTCCTTTTAAACGCTATCAAATTCAACCTGTTTGGAGAGCAGATAAACCCCAGAGAGGAAGGTACCGTGAATTTTTCCAGTGTGATGTGGATGTGATAGGAAGCAAATCCCTTTTAAATGAAGTTGAGTTGGTCCAAATAATTGATAAGGTTTTTAGCGAATTAAAAATCAATAATATTATCAAAATTAATAATCGAAAGGTATTATTAGGTATAGCTGAGTATATTGGTGAAACGGAAAAATTCACTGAAATCACCATTGCTATTGATAAACTGGATAAAATAGGCATTGATAAAGTAAAAGAAGAGCTTTCTGCAAATGGTATTGCTTCTGAAGCCATTGAAAAGCTTGAAAAGACATTGAATTTTCAGGGGAATGTGAACCAGAAAATAGATTTTTTGAAAAGTATTCTAGAAAATTCATCAGCTGGAAGTGAAGGTATTCAGGAAGTGAGTGAAGTTTTTGATACATTAGAGGATTTGGAACTAAATTCAGAAATTGAATTTGACTTAACTCTTGCCAGAGGATTGAATTATTATACCGGGGCTATTTTTGAGGTTATTGCTAAGAATGTCAAAATAGGAAGCATTTGTGGTGGAGGTAGATATGATGACTTAACAGGAATATTTGGGCTGCCGGATGTATCTGGAGTTGGAGTTTCATTTGGAGCAGACCGTGTTTATGATGTAATGCTGGAACAAAATCTGTTTCCTGCTACCACTCAAAATACAACACAGGTAATGTTTGTTAATTTTGGAGAAAAGGAACAGAAACATTGTATCTCATTGGTTAATAAACTGAGGAAAGCTGGAATTAATACAGAATTATTTCCTGATTCAGCTAAGATGAAAAAGCAAATGAATTATGCCAATAATAACAATATCCCATTTGTGGTTCTCATTGGTGAAAATGAAATGACACAGGGAACACTTACCGTAAAAGATATGGAAGCAGGAAAGCAGAATTCATATCAAAATTTGGATGATTTTATCGCACAATTAAAATCTTAATACAATGTCAACTCACTTTATTAGCTCAGAATTACTCAATTTTGAGGATATCGATCAAATCATCAAACAAGAGAAAAAACTTGAACTTTCTGACGAATCTAAACAAAATATTGTAAAGTGCAGGAACTATCTTGACCAGAAAATGGAATCCCAAACCGAGCCAATATATGGTATCAATACAGGTTTTGGAGCGTTATACAATCATACTATTTCAAAAGAAGACTTAAGTGCTCTACAGAAAAACCTTGTAATGTCACATGCCTGTGGTATAGGAGATGAGGTCCCTCAGGGAATCGTAAAACTGATGCTTTTATTAAAAGTCCAATCATTATCATATGGACATTCAGGAGTTCAGGTGGAAACCGTTCAGCGGTTAATTGACTTTTATAACCATGATGTCATTCCGGTTGTTTACCAGCTTGGCTCACTGGGGGCTTCTGGCGATCTTGCTCCTTTGGCACATTTATCACTGCCACTTTTGGGATTAGGAGAGGTATACTACAAAGGAAAAAAAATGCAGTCTGTTTCGGTTCTCAAAGAATTGAATTGGGAACCCATCGAGTTAAAGTCAAAAGCAGGTTTAGCATTATTAAATGGGACTCAATTTATGAGTGCTTACGGTGTCTATAATTGCCTGAGAGTTTTTAAATTATCACGCCTGGCAGACATAATTGGAGCCATTTCACTGGAGGCATTTGATGGCCGGATTGAGCCTTTTCATAAGTTAATCCAGGTAGTTCGTCCGCATAAGGGACAGATAAAAACTGCTGCAAGAATTAATCATATTCTGGAAGGCAGTGAAATTATCAATCAATATAAGGAGCATGTTCAGGATCCCTATTCATTTCGGTGTATTCCGCAGGTGCATGGGGCTTCCAAAGATTCCATCAATTATGTGGCCTATGTTTTCAGGAAAGAAATAAATTCAGTAACAGATAATCCCACCATTTTTCCTGATGAAGATTTGATTATTTCGGCAGGGAATTTTCATGGTCAACCTCTGGCATTAGCACTTGATAATTTAAGCATTGCAATGGCAGAACTGGGAAATATTTCCGAAAGAAGAACCTATCAATTATTGTCAGGTGCAAGAAAACTACCACCATTTTTGGTCGCTAATCCTGGTCTGAACTCTGGATTTATGATTCCCCAATATACGGCGGCTTCAATTGTGAACCAAAATAAATACTTGTGTACACCTTCATCCATTGATTCTATTGAGTCATCAAAAGGGCAGGAAGATCATGTAAGTATGGGGGCAAACTCAGCCACCAAATCTTATAAGGTAATGGAAAACCTGGAACGTATCCTGGCAATAGAATTATTCAATGCTACCCAGGCCCTGGAATTCAGAAGACCTTTGAAGTCATCTCCTTTCCTGGAAGAATTTATTCGGGGATACAGAAAAAAAGTTTCCTTTATTGATGAAGATCAGATCATGTATAAACATATTCAATCATCCATTGAGTACTTACAGGAAGTTAAACTGGTACTGCCTCACGAAGATCCGGATAAGTATCAATTATAAATTGGAATTAATTTTTTAACCCTGAATTAAAGTCAGGGTTAACGATATCAGTTTATTCGAAAATCAGATCATAATATCGCTGAATCGCTTGCTCCAATTCACTTATTGAAACATATTTACTAAATCGTCTGAACTCTTTTCCCTCAAAAAAGATAAGTATAGTAGGATTGGCAAATACATTATATTGAGCAGGAATTTCAGGATGATTTTTTGAATTCACCCAAACCAATTTCATTTTTTGGAAAGTACTTTTGACAAGGCCTTCTACTTTTGGCCGTAAACTGATACATGGTGGGCAATCATCATTGTAAAAATAAATAATGACAGCCGTTTCATGCAGAACAATCTGAACTAATTCATCTAGATTGGAGATGTTATTCATAAAATTCTTTGTTAAGGATATCACAAATAAATATCCTGCTTAGGTAAAAATTTATACTTTTACCGTACAATTTTCAAAGGTATGATTAATTGGCATTTAAAATTTAAAATTAAAATCAATCGCACCGCACTCTATTAGGTAGATGCCTTTTCTCCTGCACCTTTATGCAGGCGCAAAAATAAAATCAATTTCCAATAGGTATTAAACCTAAAATTTCATATTCTTAAATTTAAAATTAAAATGACATATATAATTAAAGGTGCAGGATTAACCATAGAAGATGTTGTTAATGTTGCCCGACATAACGAAAAAGTAGAGCTTCATCCAGACGCATTGGAACGCATGAAAAAATGCCGTGCTATGGTAGAGAAAAAAATTGAAGCCAAAGAGATCATGTATGGCGTAAATACAGGTATAGGTGAGTTCTCAGAGGTGGTACTGAATGATGATCAGGTAAAAGAATTTCAAAAATATTTAATTTACAATCATGCTGCCGGAATCGGAGACCCGATGCCAATTGAATGGGTGAGAGGAGCCATGCTGGGCAGGATCAATGTGCATGCACATGGAAATTCAGGTGTTAGGCCAGAAATTACCCAGACCCTGATAGCAATGTTAAATAAAGGAGTAACACCCTGGGTATGTAAAAAAGGTTCAGTTGGAGCTAGCGGTGATTTGGCACCCATGTCGCAGATTGCACTCTTAATGATGGGAGAGGGCAAAGCGTATTACAAAGACAAGTTGTATGAAGGAAAAGAAGCCATGGAGAAAGCTGGCATTGAAATACCGGGTTTAAAGGCCAGGGATGGATTAGCCACGATCAATGGTTCGAATGTACTTACTGCCATGAGTGCCATATTCTTATACGATGCCAATCGATGGTTGAAACAAGCTGAAATAGCTGCAGCAATGTCGCTTGAAGCACTTAAAGCAAATATGAAACCCTATTCTTCTAAGCTGCATGAAGTACGTGGATTTAATGGAGCTATCAGAAGTGCCAATGCCATTAATAAAATGGTTGATGGCGGCGATCTAAAGGAAGAAAGAGTCTCGCATAAAGTTCAGGATGCTTATTCGATGCGTTCCACTCCACAGGTTGTTGGTGCAGCTCATGATGCTCTGGCATATGCCCGTTCACAGGTAGAAATTGAACTAAATGGAGTGGGCGATAATCCAATATTTTTCCCTGATGAAGATCTGCAAATCTCCGGAGCAAACTTTCAGGGAACACCAGTAGCGGTACCAATGGATATGGCCGGTGCAGTTATTACCATGGTTTGTGTAATGTCGGAACGAAGAATGAATCGCTTGAATAATCCTGCCTTAAGCGTTGGATTGCCTGCCTTCCTGACTAAGGGTGCTGGAATGTTTTCTGGTTTGATGTTAAGCCAGTATACAGCAGATATGCAAATTGTGGAACAAAGGATATTATCTGCTCCAGCTTTTATTCAATCAATACCTGCTGCTGCTGACCAGGAAGACTTTGTGTCAATGGGAATGAATACTGCGCTAAAAAATTTCCAGATACTGGATAATGCCTATGGTATTTTAGGTATAGAAACGATGGCTGCCGCTCAGGCACTTGATTTCCGTGAATATAGTTTTGGCAAAGGTGTTACAAAGGCTAAAGAAATTGTACGAAAATATGTGGAGTTTCTGGATATTGACCGACCTTTGTACAACGACCATAATAATATGAAAGATTTGATTGAATCGTGTGAAGTGTTGGAAGAGGTTGAAAAATTGATTGGAAGCCTTGAATAGAAATTAAATTAGGGTATATAAATGAATTTAGAAAATATTAATCCCCCCCAAACGGAACCTTTTAAAAGATCCGATCTGCTTACTATATTATGTATTCTTACATTTATAGGAAGTGGTTTGGCTTCGTTTTCAAATCTGTTTATATACCTTTCATATGAAGAAATGCTCACAATTATTGAAGATTATAAAGTTGAAATCCCTGGATTTGAAATGATGATGTCGGGTGGTAAGAGATTTTTTATTACTGGATTTATCTTATATACGTTCTCCTGGGTAGGTGCACTACAAATGTGGAAATTAAAAAAGATCGGCTTTCATTTATATACGGGAGCGCAAATTTTTATTTTACTGCTGCCGGTTATTTTAATTCCATCTTACCCCTTTTCTGCTTTTAGTTTATTGTTTACAGGGGTTTTTATTGCTGGTTATGCATTGAATTTAAAATTTATGAAATAACAGAGAGTTACAATGGATGAAAACCAGGAAGTAAAATCAGATGTAAAAAGGCCTTTTTTTCTGTCTATTCTTTGTGTTGCGATATTCTCTTATTCAATATTGTTTATTTTGCTTTTCCTGACAGGTGTATTATTCAATAGCTGGATTACCAATGTTTTGAATGATTTTTTAACTGCTGGTGAAGTTCAGGGGAGTTCTATACTTATGCTAAGTATAGTTGGCATTATATTGTATAGCCTTACATTTTATGGGGCGTTCTTGATCTGGAAACTAAAACGTAAAGGATTTTACGTTTATTTAATAAGCTCCGCCTTAATCATATTGTTACCCTATCTTTTTCGTTTTGGTAATATAATTAGTGCAATTGTTCTGTTAGCACTGATAATAATGATTTTGGCACATTTTAGAAAATTGAGTTAAAAAATTCACATTATTTGAAATATAGTTATATTTGCAATACGTAAATAATAAACAATCTAAATTGTTCTTTTTATACTTTGAAGTACAGTAAGTTAATAAATGAAAAATTGATTATTGTTTAGATGCTATCTTAAATAATTTAATTTTTTTTGTTAATTTAATCTTAAAATTTACTTGTTTTGTATTAGAGTTATCTTTATTTTGTGCTCTAATTAGAGTAATAACAGTAATTTTTTTATTAAAATAGAGGAGAATAGCTTTACAAATACATTTTGAAATTTATTCATATTTACTAACTAAATTCTTATGTTATGAGAAAATTTACCCTTTTTCTTGCATTCATTCTAATTGGGATGCAAATTTATGCTCAGAACAGGGATATAACAGGTACAGTTATCAGTTCGGATGATGGCCTGCCTATTCCTGGTGTGCAAGTATTGATAAAAGGTACCTCCTTGGGTACAATTACCGATCTTGATGGTAAGTACACTATCCAGGTAAGTGGTACTGATGCCAATGCTGTTCTGGTATTCCGTTTTGTTGGGATGGTAACCACAGATGTGGCTATCGGCGATAAAACTACCATTGATGTTTCAATGGATCCTGATGTGCTCAACATTGAAGGTGTGGTTGTTACCGCTCTTGGTATCAGCCGCGAAAAGAAATCGCTTGGTTATGCTACTCAAGAGATATCTGGTGATGAGATCAATCAGGTTAAATCAGACAACTTCATTAACTCATTATCTGGTAAAGCCGCTGGTGTTAAAGTTCAAAATACTGGTAATATGGGTGGTTCTTCCAACATTATTATCAGAGGTAATTCTTCAATTACTGGTAATAACCAGGCTTTGATCGTTGTTGATGGTGTACCTATTAACAATGATGTGAGTAATACGAAAGATCAGGTCAGAGGTCGTGCCGGTTATGACTTTGGTAATGCCGCTGCTGATATCAATCCTGCAGACATTGAAACGATGAACATACTGAAAGGTGCTGCTGCTACCGCTCTTTATGGCTCTCGTGCTGCTAATGGTGTGATTATCATTACAACTAAAAAAGGTGAGAGAACCATGGCTAAAAAGAGAGTATATGGTGTAGGCATTAGTTCAAATGTTACAACCGGGTTTATTGATAAAACTACTTTCCCTGTTTATCAGCAAGGTTATGGAGCTGGTTATGGTCCATATTACGGAGATGAACCAAATACTGGTTTAGAAATGATTTATGATGTAAATGGTGATGGAAACCTGGATTTAACAGTTCCAACATATGAAGATGCTTCTATGGGACAGGCATTTGATCCAAATTTGATGGTATATCAATATGACTCATACTATCCTGAATCACCCAACTATCAGAAAGCAACTCCTTATGTAGCTGCTGGTGACAATGGTCCAATATCCGTCTTCGAAACACCATGGTCATTTACCAACAGCGTAGATGTTACTGGTGCTTCTGATGTTTCATCTTTCAGGTTGTCATATACCAATATGGATCAAACCGGTATTATGCCTAACAGCCGTTTAACACGTAACAATCTATTATTTAATGGTAGTTACGACATTACAAAAGACCTTGTTGTTACAGCTTCTGCAAATTATATCAATACCAAAGGCAAAGGCCGTAACCAAACTGGTTATAGCGACAACCAACTTTCATCATTCCGTCAGTGGTCTCAAATGAATGTTGATTATGTTCAGCAAAAAGAATTGTATGATGCTACAGGTAAAAACCTAACATGGAACCCCAATGGTTTCGGTGATCATGCTCCTGCTTATTGGGACAATCCTTACTATGCATGGAATCAAAGTTATGAATCAGATATGAGAGACCGTATAGTTGGATACGTTATGGCTGAATGGCAAATTAATGACTATTTCAGTTTAATGGGTCGTTACTCAACTGATTTTTATTCATACCTTCAGGAAGAAAGAAAAGCTTATGGATCAGCTTCTGGTGAATTCGGAGTTGGAACCACAGCTGGACGTAGCGATGTTACTTCTGGATACTCAAGGTTTACGAAAAATTTCAGAGAGAACAACATTGATGCGATGTTTAAATTCAATAAGAACTTTGGAGCAGATTGGAACCTGAATGCTTTACTCGGTACAAATATCAGAAGGTCTAGTTTCGACCAGGTCTTTTCTTCAACTGATGGTGGTTTAGTTGTTCCTGGTCTCTATGCACTTGGTAACAGTGTAAACCCAATGTTAGCTCCTGAGGAAAGTCTTGAAAAAATTGGAGTAGACGGTATATACCTGGCAGCGAGTACTGGTTTTAAGAACCTTTTATACCTGGATGCTACCATTCGTAGAGATGTTTCCTCTACCTTACCAGAGGAAAATAACACTTATTATTATCCATCTGTTTCACTTAGTTGGCTATTTTCTAATATGACAGAAACTGACTGGTTGTCATTTGGTAAATTACGTGCAAACTATGCTGAAGTTGGTAACGATGCTCCCTGGGGAAGTATTTTAGATGTATACGACATTAATCCGGTTTATGGTGGAGCACCTTTATACGCTGTACCAAATACAAAGAATAATGTTGATCTCAAACCTGAGAGAACAAGTAGTATAGAAGCTGGTGTGGAAATGTTTTTCCTGAACAAAAGAGTTGGATTCGATTTTGCATGGTATAAAACTAATACCACCGATCAAATCATTGATGTTGTGGTTTCACATGCTACTGGTTATTCACGTAAGTATGTCAATGCCGGTGAAATGCAAAATCAAGGTATTGAGTTAATGATTTTTGGATCTCCGATTGTCAATGATAATTTCCAGTGGGACATTACATTGAATTGGTCTCAAAATAAAAATGAAGTTATATCACTTGCTGAAGGTGTTGAAAACTTACAGTTATCATCACTACAGAGTGGATTAACAATCAATGCCCGTGTTGGTGAGCCTTATGGAACCATACAGGGTACTGATTATATTTATGATGACGCTGGTAATAAAGTGGTTGGAGATAATGGTTATTATTTAAAAACACCTGAATCAGATGTCATTTTAGGAAACATTAATCCTGATTGGATTGGTGGTCTCAATAACCGCTTCACATTAGGAAACTGGGCATTCAGCTTCCTGATCGACATGCAGCAAGGTGGAAGTATATTTTCACTTGACCAGTATTATGGTTTAGGAACTGGTTTATACGAAGAAACTGATTACACCAACGACCTTGGAAATCCTGTAAGAAATCCATTAGACCAGGGTGGAGGATTGATCCTGGAAGGTGTTAAAGAAGATGGAACTCCTAATGATATTAGGGTAGCTGGTGATGACTACCGTGTATTCGGATGGTCACGTAATCCAAATTCAGCCTTTGTATATAGTGCTAAGTATGTAAAATTGCGTGAAGTAGTACTTACTTATTCATTGCCTGCAAAAACACTTGAAAAATCTGCTATAAATGGTGTATCCTTTAGCCTTGTTGCTAATAATGTATGGATCATGTCGAAAGATCTTCCTCATGCCGATCCTGAAGCTAGCCAGGGTGGTGGTAATGTTCAAGGATGGCAAAGTGGTGTAATGCCAACTACTCGCAATATTGGTTTAACTGTTAATCTGCAATTCTAAAAATAAATATTATGAAAAAAGTATATATAGTCTTAATAATCTTGATAGGGATCTCAGTATCCTGTACCAAGAATTTTGAGGAGTTCAATACGGATCAAAAGAAGCCAACTGAAGTTCCTGGTAACTTTTTATTCGCGAATGCTCAAAAAGCACTTGCTGACCAGGTCGCAAGTACAAACTTAAATCTCAACATCTTTAAGTTATTTTCCCAATATTGGACAGAATGTACTTATACGGATGAATCTAATTATGACATTGTTACAAGGACTATTCCTGATAATCAATTCCAAACATATTATCGTGATATTCTCAATGACTTTGCTGATGCCAGAAAAAATATTTCTGCTGAGGAAAGTGCCGGAGAAGCTGAAACAGCGGCCAAAGCAAACAGGCTTTATATCCTTGACCTGTGTATGGCTTACAGCTATCACAGGATGGTCGATATGTTTGGTAATATTCCTTATTCTCAAGCTTTGGATATTGAGAATATTTCGCCTGCATATGATGATGCTTTTGGTATTTACCAGGACATGATTGCTAAAATTGAAACTGCCGAGGGCGGACTTGATGCAAGTTATGATAGTTTTGGTGCAGATGACCTCTATTTTGGTGGTGATGTTGCCATGTGGAAGAAGTTTGCAAATTCATTATTAGTGAAAATAGGTATTACCCTGGCTGATCATAATCCCGGTATGGCACAGTCACTTATTGAAGGTGCCTATGCTGGTGCATTTGCTCCCAATGAAATTTGTGAACTGGTTTACCTGGGAGGTTCAAACTCCAACCCATTGTATGTTGATCTCGTTCAAAGTGGAAGACATGACTTTGTTCCTGCAAATACCATTGTGGATATGATGAATGATTTGGAAGATCCTCGCAGACCTGCTTATTATACATTATTTGACAATAATACACCTGATGACCCGAGTGATGATATCTATTTGGGTGGTATTTATGGAGAAAGTAACAACTGGACACAGTATTCTCACATAGCCGATGCTATTAAGGAATCGACTTTCCCAATGACATTGCTTGATGGTGTTGAAGTAGCATTCTATCTTGCCGAAGCTGCTGAACATGGATTTAGCGTTGGTGGAAGTGCA
>DAOVYU010000368.1 GCA_030635465.1 Bacteroidales bacterium
TGTGCGTTTCCCCGCAAAAAAATCGCTAACAAATTATCTTATCAAACAAAATAAACCTTTACTGCTTACAGGTAAGGATTATAAAAAATTATTAGCTAAAAATGAAATTGAAATTATTGGTACACCTGCAAAGGTATGGTTAGGCGTGCCCTTAAATATTAATGAAGAAACAATTGGAGCTATTGTACTTCAAAATTACCTGAAGGAAGATGCCTTCGATGAAAAGGACCTGGAACTATTACGTTTCATATCCAATCAAATTAGTGTTTCAATAAGCCAAAAGCAGGCAGATGACGTTGTTCGTGAGAGTGAATATAGATTGCGGCAGATTATTGACACGGTTCCACATATGATTTATTTGAAAGATAAAAACGGTCGGTTTATTTTGGCCAATAAGGCAACAGCCATTGCATATGGCTTGCGTGTCGATGAAATTGAAGGATGTATACAGTCAGAGATTCATGAAGATGCTGATGAACGAAGTTTATATGTTGAAGATGATAATTATGTGCTCAATTCGGGTAAAATAAATATAAGACAAGAAGAAAAGTTTACTGATTTTGATGGTCAGATTCGATTTATGCAAACCATTAAAATACCATTACGAACTGCAGTTGATAATGATGAAGCGTTGTTAGGCGTAGCTATTGATATTACAAGTCATCGAAATGCTGAAATAGAATTGAAACTTTCAAAAGATAGAGCTGAAGAATCTGATCGGCTGAAAACTGCTTTTTTAGCCAATATGTCGCACGAAATCAGAACCCCAATGAATGCCATTATCGGATTTTCTGAACTATTGAATGATCCGGATTTAAGTATTGATACCCGGAAAGAATTTGTTCAGTTAATCAATGACAATAGCAAAGTACTACTCAATATCATTGAGGCAGTAATTGATGTAGCTAAAATTGAAGCTGAACAAATAAAGATTGTTCAATCGTCTTGTTTGGTAAATCAAATTTTTGATGACCTGGTAAATTTTTATAAAAATGAAACCAAAAAACTAAACAAAAAGAAAATCAAGATTGAAATAAGCAAGGCAGTTGAAGATGATCAATTTGCCATTGTAACTGATCCTCTGCGTTTCAAACAGATTATGTCAAATTTGATGTCAAACGCGATTAAATTTACAGAAAAAGGCGTTATTGAGTTGGGATATATAGTTGAAGACGATGACATCATTCAGTTTTATGTGAAAGATTCTGGGATTGGTTTACCTCCTGATAAGTTGAAATTAATTTTCGAACGATTCAGGCAGGCAGAAGAGTCGAGTACCAAGGAATATGGAGGAACTGGACTGGGACTTACCATTTCAAGAAAGCTCGTTGAATTACTGGGTGGAAAAATATGGGTTGAATCTGAAATCAATAAAGGAAGTACATTCCTGTTTACTTTACCATTAAAATTGACAAAAGGTGCCTCAAAAACGAAACCTTTTGACAATCTATCCGATAAACATGATTGGTCTGGTAAAATTATTTTAGTAGCTGAGGATGAGAAATCAAACTTTGATCTGGTAAAAGCGATTTTATTAAAAACAAAAGCATCAATTAAATGGGTTAAAAATGGAAAAGAAGCGGTTGATTATTGCATGAAAAATGATCATATAGATATGGTACTCATGGATATAAGAATGCCGGAAATGAATGGTTATGAAGCAACAAAGAAGATTAAGGTTGTTAAACCTGAACTGCCAATAATATCACTTACTGCTTATGCATTGGAGGAGGACAGGGAACAAAGCATAACTTCTGGTTGTGATGATCATATCTCTAAACCAATAAAACCACTTGAATTGATGAACAAGATGAGCCAATACTTCAAATAATTCAGACCACATTATTGACTGACATTATTTATTGTTATGGTTAAAGTTAAAAATCATATTAAATTGATTTTTATTATATGGGCTTGCATTGTAAATCTTCTGGTTTATAATACTACCAATGCTATACCATTAAACAATGAAAGTAAAAGTGAAATTGACAGCCTGTTAAACATCCTCCCAGCTTCAAGCGATAAAGATCGTTTCGACATTTTCATCCGGTTATCAAATAAATATTTATCCTATTCGATGGATTCATCCAGGAGGTATGCAGATCTTGCCTTAAGGAATGCTAGATCATCAGCAAAACATGACCTTTTAGCCCAAGCGTATAAAATTATAGGGAATATCAATTTTTATCAGGGGAATTATAATATGGTAATTGCCTTTTATGATTCAAGTATATTGATGTATGAAAAAATTGGTGTTTCATCAGGCCTCTCTAAGGTATGGAACAACCTGGGTATTATTTATCAGAATATTGGAAGCTTCAAAGAATCAATTTATTATCATAGGAGATCTCTTGAATGCAAGACCGATTTGAAAGATTCCTTAGGAGTTGCAAATTCATTAAATAATATTGGGTCGGTTTATTATGATTTGCAAGACCTGGTAAAAGCAAAAGAATATTTTGAAGAAGCACTTCAAATAATTGAAAAGACTAATAATTCCGAATCCATCCAAAGCTTCTTGAATAATCTTGGCATTATAAGCCAAGAACTCGGAAATTATGAAGAATCGTTGGAATATTTTAGTAAGTCACTTAAAATAGGAGAAGAAAATAATAACCAGATCGGGATTGCAGATACATATCATAATATAGGGAAAAGTTATTTGTTATTTGAAAAATATAATAAATCACTCGACTATTATTTTAAATCACTGGAGATTTATGATAAGCTTGGAATAAAAAATAGTCAGACCCTGAATAATATTGGTCAGTTATATATTGAGCTTGATTATTACAAACAAGCACTAAAATACTTGCATCGTGCTTTGAGAATTGCAAAAGACAATAACCAGTTCAAAGAATTAAGAGATATCTGTAAAAA
>DAOVYU010000385.1 GCA_030635465.1 Bacteroidales bacterium
AAACGGATTATCTATTTCACCCAGTTTATATCCAAAAAACATTTTCAATACATTGCTCCTGGCATCTTTCATCATCGGAAGATAGGGGTACAGTTTTGTCAATAAAAGGGGCCGGATTGTCGATTGAGGTTCTTTAGCCCAGAACCTCCTGATTTTTGTTTCTTTAAAAATATTGTAACCAGCCAGCATCTCATCTGCACCTTCACCGGTAATTACCACTTTAATATTATTTTCCCTTACTTTTTTTGAAAGTAAGAACATGGGTGTGGGAGCTGTTCTTAAAATTGGGAATTCAGTATGTTTTACAGTATCATAAAATGCCTCGCCAATCTCTTCTGAAGTACATGAAAATGCTACATGATTTGTATTGTAGTATTTTGCGGCTTCAAGCTGATAACTGGTCTCATCGAAAACTTTGTCTTTAAAACCAATGGAAAAGGTATTCAGTACGCTGGGTTCAATTTCTTTGATAAATGCTGTTGTAACACTTGAATCAATTCCTCCGCTTAAATAGGCTGCCACTTCAACATCTGCACGCAGTCGAATGCGAACAGCATCGCTAAATAACTCCCTCAAACCTTCAACTGATTCATCAATACTGACAGACTCTTTTGATTGCTCTCCTGAGAAATCAATACTCCAGTATTGTTCAATATGGATTCCTGAAGGACTAACAGTCATGAAATGACCAGGAGGCAATTCATGGATATTTTCATAAGGTGTATTGGGTGTGATTGTTGTCCAATAGGTAAATACTTCAGATAAACCTTTTGCAGATATAGATCTGTTAATTTCAGGATTTTCAAATATCCCTTTTACTTCAGAACAGAAAGTGATGCTACCATTTTTTTTCGAATAAAATAATGGACGAATTCCAACCCTGTCGCGTGCTAGAAATAATTCATTTTTGACTTTATCCCAGATGGATATAGCATACTGTCCGTTAAATTTATTTAAACATGCTGCACCAAATTGCGCATATGCCTCAGCAACTACCTCAGTATCCGTATTGGTTTTGAAAGAGCATCCAAGTTTTTCAAGTTCCTGTCGAAGCTCTATGTAATTGAAAAGTTCACCATTATATACAATCCAGTATCTTTTATCCCTAACAGATATGGGTTGTTGTCCTCCGGCCAGGTCAATAATACTTAAACGTACACTTCCAAGACCAATATTTTTACCCAAATACAATCCACTCTCATCAGGACCTCTATGCCTGATGACGGAAAGCATATTTGTTAAAATATTTTCGGAAACCGGTTTATCCGGTGAGTTGAAATTATATATTCCGGCAATGCCACACATTTGCGGCTTAGTTTAATTTTTTCTCAATAAAGCTTGCAATGGCATTCACGGATTCAAAATTTTCCTCCAATAGTTCAGCATCTTGAGCCTTTATATTAAAACTATCTTCAATAAAATTTATCAATCCTAAAAATCCCATGGAATCAAAAATTCCATCCACAAAAATTAATGTGTCATCCTGTACCTTTTCTGTGGGTACATATGATGTTTCAACGATATACTTTTTGATGTTTTCTTTTGCTTCTAATATATCAACCATACTATATTTTTTCAGTTTATTCTTACTTAAAGTACTATTTATATTCTCCTGTTAACGTAGTTTTTTTCCCGTTTGTTTCAATAATATCTATTATTCTTTGCGAAAATAATTTAGCAGCTTTACCAGCAAAATCTACATCTAAATGAGGATCCTTACTATTTCTTGCATTTTTGTTTTGTAAATATAAACCACCTTCGGTCTCCAACTCATATAAATCCCATAAGTAAATATTATCTCCCTGAGTATCCCATTCATTTCTTACCCAATCAAAAAAGGTCTTTGCACGTTTGGCATTATCCTTAGTTGTTTTTTTCTCAACCAGTGCAGCACCTGTCCATACTATGAATTTCTTATCAGAGAACTCTTGCATTTTAGCCTTAAGCGCATTGTATTGGAGCTTATAATTCTCAATTCGCTTTTCTGGAGAGTCAATATCCGGATTTCCAGAATCATCCATTATATTAGAAACAGGAAAACAATGTTTAAAGATTATCATATCATAATCTTCTGTCAACATTTCTAAAGTAGGTTCTTCCATATAAGGATCGTTTCCAGCATTTTTTACCCAGAGATTATAATAATCATAAGGATAGTTATTCCAGCCATAAGGCTCCGCTTTTGGAAATATCCTCTCCTCAATATGATATGCTGTACCATTTTGTGTGTTGTAGTTGGTAAACCAACCAGGGACAGTAACTATTTCATCTGAGTCATTTGATCCTGGTAAATTCCCATTCCATACATTTCCTCCAGTACTGTGATGAAGGAAAATTACATGATAGTCATAGTTTCCGTCATGCATATTTTCAGCTTTTTGATCATAATTGATTTGACTATTGTTACATTGAATTAAAATTGTAACAGTCACTATTAAACTAACTAATTTTAATACTTGTTTTAGATTTTTCATGGTTAGATATATTGCTTAAAATTTTGTTGATATTCAAAATTCTGTTATTATAACAATTTCACCTACAGATTGTTTTATATGTTCAAAGCTTCATTAAAACTTTGATTTTTTCCCAGCTGCATTAAAAGCTAGTTTTGTTTCAAAAACAACTTTCTGTGGAATTTTATGAGAAGCTAATAGCTCGGCACAATGTTGCTTGATAACTTCCTCTGAAAAATCATCCCTGTCAGCATCATTGATGAAAACCACAGCCTTCAATGATTCCCCTGTAATGTCATCTGATTCAGCAAT
>DAOVYU010000078.1 GCA_030635465.1 Bacteroidales bacterium
AGCTGGGGGTTGAATGTTATTTTAGGAGAATATCTTTTTAATCAACATTTTCAATATGCTGGTACAGACAAGGAGCGGTTGTCTGATTTTCAAAAGGCCCTGGATGATGAAAGTGTTAAAGCCATCCTTTGTGCCCGTGGGGGATATGGACTCATTCGAATTATTGATCAGTTGGATTTTACTAAATTTCAGGTAAATCCAAAGTGGATTATCGGATTTAGTGACATTACCATTCTTCATTCTTTTATTCATACCAATTTTGAAGCAGAAACCCTGCACGGGCCAATGACTTCCGGTTTGAATGAAGTTGATTCAGCTGAAACATTGAGAAAAGGTTTGTTTGGTGAGGTTCTGAATTATGAGTTAGAAACGCATCCACTTTCAAAACATGGAAATACAAATGGTACTTTAACAGGAGGAAACCTTGCAATTTTATGCAGTCTTTTGGGATCAGATTCAGATATTGATACAAAAGGAAAAATATTATTCATAGAAGATGTGGGTGAATATTTGTATCGGATCGACCGAATGATGTGGACCTTAAAACGATCAAGAAAACTGGACCAATTAGCTGGTTTAATTGTAGGCGATTTTAATGAGATGAAAGACAATGACGAACCTTTTGGAAAATCAGCCTATGAAATTATTGCAAAAGCTGTTAAAGAATATGATTATCCTGTATGCTTTGGATTTCCTGCAGGCCATCAAAAAGATAACAAATCATTGATTTTGGGCAGACGGGTAAACTTATCAATTGGAGACAAAACAACATTGAACTTCTCCCGTAGGGATGCCAATGGCAGAACCCAGAACCCTAAACTCAGAACTTCAAACTAAACCATGTCTAAACACTACGATCTCGGCAAAAAGGGAGAAGATATTGCAGCCAGATACCTTGCGGGAAAAGGCTATCAAATTATTGAACGAAACTGGCGATTTGGAAAAGATGAAATTGATATCATTGCTGAATATGATAATTTCCTGGTTATAATTGAAGTAAAAACACGAAGTACCAGCTATTATGGAAATCCAGAAGAGGCAGTTGATGAACAGAAACAGCGCTTTATAATTCGTACAGCCAATGAATATGTGATGCAGAAAGAAATAAATTTAGAAGTTCGGTTTGATATATTGTCTATTGTTATCGAATCAAATAAACAAACCATTAACCATATTGAGGAAGCGTTTTATCCTACTATTTAAGAATGAAAAACCAACAAAGGAATATTGGTATGAAACAACATTCTGCGAGCCAGACTTGGGTTAAAAAGTCTTTCTATCAAACCTCGTTTACGTGTTGTTAAGGCAATCATATCAATATCTTTTTCGTCAATATAATCCTCCAGGCCTTGAAATACATCCTTGTGTTTCATTATATCACAAGTCAAACTATAATCGTCAAATTCTTTTTGAAAATGTGCTTTCAAAGAATCCATTTTAGCCAGATCTAAAGAATTTTCCTCATCAGTAGCAATGTGAACACAATGAATTTTCATACTAAATGGCCGGATCAGGTTCATTAGTTTCCGCAGGGTCTTGAAGTCAGACTCATCAAAGTCAGTAGCATACAATACTTTATTTATGTAATTGATGCCCAAAAAGATCGATTGTTTGGGAATTATAAAAACCGGCACAGTTGCATTCTGAATAATTTTTTTTGTAACACTTCCAATAAGATTGATAGCACCCTGTGCGCGGCCCCTTGTGCCCATTACAATCACTCCAGGGTTGTAGCTTGCACTGTATTGCATTATTTGATCTTCCGGCACTCCTTTGTCCAGTTTAAATGAAATTTTCACATTGGCAAACTCTTCGTTTTCAAGGTAGCTTTTTAATTGTTTTTTCAAGCTTTTCATTTGTAACCGGGCCTCTTTCTCAAGGTTGTCAATTACTGTATTAAGGTTTACCTGATAGGAATATCCCTCCAGATAAGGTTCAGAACTAACAACAGGATTAAAGAAAGTATAAAAAAGTTTGATTTCTGCCTTTAATTTATGAGCCATCCCAAGGGCAAAATTGCAGGCATTTAATGACGGTTCAGAGAAATCAATGGGAACAAGTATTCGTCTTACATTTTTTAAAAGCTCAACAGTCTGTTCCTTGGCTTTTCCGTATCCATCTTTAATTTCGTTTATAATCCTGAATGCCCTGTCTGCATCTACTTCATGAATTTTCACCTTCACGCCAGTTGAAATATCAGGTTGAACCAGGTTGAGATTGGAGAGAAAACATTCTATCCCCTCTGCTTCAAGCCTGCCTTTTAATAATTGAGCGCGCGAATAAGGGTAAGATGCAATCGTAATGATTTTTTCTTCCATTTCGCTGTGATTTATAATTAGTAACTATAAAAATACGAAAATATTTACACTAAGTCAATATGAATTTATAATTTGGAATGGTTTTCAGGAAATTATAAGTGTTTTTTTCATAATCCAGCTGACAACAATAATGATTCAATCCGTTGGTAACAATCAGGTAATTTACCTGTAGGGCCATATTATACCGAACAATCTGATCAAATACTTTTTCATCGATTTTTATTTCAGGTGCTTTACATTCAACAATCAGAACAGGGCTTCCCTGCTTATCGTAAACCACAATATCCGTTCTTTTTATCCGCTGATATAGCTTTAAGCCAGCCTCGACCGATATCAATGATTTAGGAAAATCCAATTCATTAGTGAGGTACATTAAAAAGTTTTGCCTTACCCATTCTTCCGGAGTAAGCACAACAAATTTTTTTCGGAAGTCATCGAAAATATAGGTTTTATCTTCTTCTTTTTTAAACCGGAATGTCTGCTCGGGTAAATTTAGTTTTTGCAAAAAATTTTAGTTTTATTTTATTTCAAAAGTAACTATTCTATCTGGCTGATTTTAAAAGAACATGTTTTTTTTAATTCCATTTGCTTATCGTTAAAAAATATATACCTTTGCACCCCAATTTTATAAGCCGGAATATTCGTCTTTCGGATTATAGGTAAATCTTGACAAAGTGAACGACTTAAAGGAATTTTCGATCCCTTTCAAGGGATTAAGTATTGGGGTTCACAATTACAAATGGGAAATATCCCATAAGTTCTTTGAAGCTATTGATAATTCTGAAATTGATGATGCAAAAATTGAAGTGATTCTGGACCTTGAAAAACAGGAGCGCATGATGGTCTGTAATTTAAGCATCACAGGATCCATTTTTGTAAAATGTGATCGTTGTCTTGATAATCTGGAATTGCCTGTAAATTCAGAAGAGAATCTGTATATAAAGTTTGGAGCAGAAAGCGAAGAAGAGACAGAAGATGTCCTGATTATTGCTGAATCGGAATACCAAATTGATATTAGCAGGCTGATTAATGAATTTATTACATTATCATTGCCACTTAAAAAAGTACACTCATCCGGTAAAAAAGGTGGTAGTGGATGCAATAAAGAGATCATCAGTAAATTAGAAGAATTATCCAGCGAGAAGAAAGTGGATCCCAGGTGGGAAAAATTGAAAAATTTAAAACTTGAAAAATAATTGTTAAAAACATATTAAAATGGCTCATCCGAAAAGAAAAATATCGAAAACAAGAAGAGATAAAAGGAGGACGCATTACAAAGCAGAGGCTCCAACACTGGCCACCTGTCAAACAACTGGCGAGGTACATAAGTATCACCGCGGTTATTATGTTGATGGCGACTTATATTATAAGGGAAAACTGGTTTATTCAAAAGCGGCAGCTGAATAAGAATTTGTTTTTCTTTCTTGTTTAATTAAAATTCTGTTAATGAAAATCGGCTTAGACGTTATGGGAGGAGATTACGCACCAGATGTTACTATCGCTGGTGCTATACTTGCCCAAAAAAAACTGTCCGACAATGATATGATTTTTTTATTTGGTCCCGAAAAAATTATTCTTGATAAATTAGCTGAAAAGGGATCCAATCCAAACTTATTTACTATCATGCATGCCCCGGACGTTATTGGAATGGGTGAACGGCCAATTAAGGCGTATACCCACAAACCAGAATCCAGCATTGCGCAGGGGTTTAAATACCTCAAGCAAAAAGATATTGATGCATTTGCCAGTGCGGGAAACTCAGGAGCAACAATGGTGGGGGCCATGTACAGTGTGAATAATATTAACGGTGTTATCCGGCCTAGTACATTAACCATTATTCCCAAAGAAAACGGTGGCATGAACGTAATGTTGGATATTGGCACCAATCCTGACATAAAACCAGATATTCTTTACCAGTTTGCGATTTTAGGATCTTTGTATTCAGAATATGTATTGGGTATCAAAAATCCAAAAGTTGGATTGTTGAACATTGGAGAAGAAGAAGAAAAAGGCAACCTGCTCTGTCAATCCGCTTTCCGGTTGATGAAAGATTCGGATGATTTTAATTTTTATGGAAATATAGAAGGGAGAGACTTATTTAACGATAAAGCAGATGTTATTGTTTGTGATGGGTTTACGGGTAATATTGTTTTGAAACAAATTGAAGCAATGTACCGGTTAATGGTTAAGCGCAACATCAGTGATGAATATTTTGATCGGTTTAACTATGAGAATTATGGTGGCAGCCCCATATTAGGTGTAAACTCCAATGTTGTAATCGGACATGGAATTTCCAGTGCCAAAGCTATCATGAACATGGTCCTCCTGGCAAAAGACATACATGAAGCCAATCTTACCAAAAAGATTAAAAGAGCCATGAGTAAATACATTCAAAGTAAATAAAATGTTATTTTTGGGGCTTCAAATTTAATTTAGACTCTTTAAAAATGTCAAAATTCAGGGCTGCAATTACAGGAATTCAGGCTTATGCTCCTGATTACATTCTTACCAACCAGGAACTTGAAAACATGGTGGATACCACTGATGAGTGGATCACAACGCGAACTGGTATAAAAGAAAGGCATATACAGAAGGGGAAAGGACTGGGTACGTCTGATATGGCGGTTAAAGCCGTAGAGGGATTACTTGAAAAAACAGGAACCTCCCCTGACGATATTGACTTGGTTATTTGCGCTACAGTAACTCCTGATATGTTATTCCCTGCCACAGCTAATATTATTTGTGATAAAGCAGGTATCAAAAATGCATTTAGCTTTGATTTGAATGCCGCTTGTTCTGGCTTTATTTATGCACTGATTACAGCTAATAAATTTATTGAATCCGGTTCTCATAAAAAAGTCCTGGTAATTGGGGCTGATAAGATGTCATCTATAGTTGATTATACCGACAGACAAACCTGCATTATATTTGGTGATGCTGCCGGAGCTGTTCTGCTTGAACCATCAACAGATGATAACGGTATTATCGACTCCATTCTCAGAACAGATGGTTCCGGAAGGGTTCATTTGCATCAGAAAGCTGGTGGCTCTGTAAAACCTCCAAGTTACGAAACAATTGATGCAAAAGAACACTTTGTTTTCCAGGAAGGACAGGCAGTATTTAAATTTGCTGTGATAAATATGGCAGATATTTCTGTGGAGATCATGGAAAAAAATGGTCTCAAATCAGAAGATATAGCATGGTTGGTGCCTCACCAGGCTAACCTGCGTATTATTGAAGCAACTGCCCGCCGAATGGGCCTTGAAAGAGAAAAGGTCATGATCAATATTCCACGTTATGGAAATACAACCAATGGCACCATCCCAATGTGTCTATATGAATGGGAAGACCAGCTGAAGAAAGGTGATAATCTTATCCTGGCTGCTTTTGGTGGTGGATTTACCTGGGGTTCCATTTATTTGAAATGGGCATATGATGGTAAGAAGTAGTTTGTTTAGTTCCACAATCAATTCATTTTCTGATTTCAAACATCATACATTACAAGTTCATGTTGCTAGTTGCTAGCTGGAATTCCGATATATAGATAATTTGACCAGAAATCAGCAGCCAATTATTAACTGAAAAATTGATTAATTATTCACTCATCAACATTCTACTTTATACCCACAGTTATTAAGTACTTTTCTAACATCATCTAATTCGTTTGTTTCCATTAGACTCGCACGGATTGTTGCTGCTCCATAAAAATCAGAAGTATATATCTTAAAGAATCGTTTTAGAATCGCAAAGTTTTTATTATTTTCCCAGATTTTAGTAAAAAGTAAAGCATGTTGCCACAG
>DAOVYU010000305.1 GCA_030635465.1 Bacteroidales bacterium
GGATTGCCTGAAATTATTGTACGAATAGCCTCGTATCCTTCACCGTATAGTGGGGGAAAGAGAAATATGAGTATTCCCAGAATTGTAACACCTGTAAAAACCCGCAAGTATGGGTTTTTCAGGAATTCCATCCAGGCTGTAACTGCATGTGTCATTCGGTTAAAATATAATGAAACAATACCAGTTAAAATACCAAGAAAAAGATAAAAGGGAACATCCGGAATAACGAAAGGTTCTGAAATTTCAAAATGGATCAGCATTTTTTCGGCCAGTAAAAGTTTCGTGGTTATTGCTCCTGTTGCAGATGCCATTAAAAGTGGGATGATGGATGAAATCGTCAAATCAAGCATCAGGACTTCAAGACTAAAAATAACTGCTGCAATGGGTGTAGTAAAAATGGAGGCCATTGCCCCGGCTGCACCACATCCAATCAATAAAGTAGTTGTTTTATAATTAAGTCTTAAAACCTGACTCAAGGTTGATCCCATTGATGAACCAGTGGAAATTATTGGGGCCTCAAGACCAATGGAACCTCCAAATCCTGCTGTTAATGAGCCACCTACCAGTGAAGAGAAAATCTTGTGTTGTTTCATCTTTCCTCCCAATTTGGATATCACATATAAAATCCTGGGAATTCCATGCCTGGTTTCATCTTTGATCACATATCTGATAAAAATTACAGTTAGCACAATACCAATGGCCGGATAAACCACAAACCAATAGTTTTGTTCGTCAAATTCAAAGCTCGAAGTCAATAGGGTTTCAATATAAAATACGGAAGACTTTAAAAGATAAGCAGCAATACCTGCGAGAAAACCAATGATTGCACTGAGAATAATAACGAAGTAACGGTCGTTTAAATGTTTTGCCCGCCAAATCAGAAATTTTCCTATCAGTGTTTTATCGTCCATTTTGCTGGCTATTGGCTATTACAGTTCAGTGTTTAGTGTTTTGAGTTACAAGTTGTTCATGGATCAAAAGTTAATATAATCTGATTATTTATACTTCAAACTGCCTACTGCTTCTTTTTCTTCTATTCGTATTTTACTTTTATCTTGGCTCTAGTATCTTGAATCTTTTTATATCGTCCATGTTGTTAAACCAGAAGTAGTAAATTCGTATCGTTGCGAATCTCCACCAAATTTTTTAAGTTCTTCAATCACTTTAATGCGGCTATTATTGGGACAATAAAAAATGATAAACCCACCACCACCTGCGCCAGATATTTTTCCACCAGATGCACCATTTTTGATAGCTGAATTATAGATATCATCAATCAATTTGTTGGTGATTTGTTTGGCCATTAGTTTTTTGTTTTGCCAGCCGAAATCAAGGATCTCTCCAATTCTATCCAGTTCACCTTTCAGAATGGCTTCTTTCATCATAATGGCTTGCTGCTTCAATTTATGGGTGGCTTCAATTGAAACTTCATTTTTTTGTAGTATATTTTTCGCTTGATTTTCTATGATCTTTGATGATAACCGGCTAGTTTTTGTATTGTATAAAACCAGGTTATAAGCTAGTTCATTTAAATATTTTGACCGGATGCGTAATGGGTTTACGATGACCTTGTCATCTTTAGAGAATTCCATGAAATTGACCCCACCAAATGTTGCTGCATATTGGTCTTGTTTACCACCAGCCATGTTTAGATCAACCCGTTCAATTTCGTAAGCAAGGTGGGCTAAATCATATTCACCCAAAGGCAATCCTAACCATTCTGCAAAAGCTCCCAATATAGCAACTACAAGGGTTGAAGACGTTCCTAATCCTGATCCAGGAGGAGCATCAACAAAAGTGGTAAGTTCAAATGAAAGCGGCTTTTTCGTATAATCTTTCACTATGCGATTGTAAATACCTTTGGCCAGATCGAATTGATTATCGATTTCTAAAACTTTCGTACTTGAATATTCCAGTCGCTGTTTTTTATCCAATGAATTTAAAATGATTTTTTTATCCTTTCTGGGTTGTATAGTAGCATAGGCATACATGCTTATTGATGCATTTAATATAGCACCTCCATAAAGGTCTGAATAAGGGGCTACGTCTGTTCCTCCTCCAGCTAAACCAAGTCTTAAAGGTGCTTTACTTCTGATTATCATAGTGCTTTATTTAATTTCTTCGAGTAGTTCATCAATCGTCTCAATCATTCTATCCCATGAATATTTTTGTTTTTCAATTATGACATTGTCTACAAATTCCGTTTCTTTCTTTTCTTCATAAAATTGATTAATAGCATCAGCCAATAACCCAATATTGGGTTGAATCACATAACCAACTTTGCCATCCGGTACGATTTCAGCTAAACCTCCAACGTCTGTAGTAATCATTGGTTTATTAAAGTGATAAGCAATTTGGGTTACTCCACTTTGTGTAGCATCTTTATAAGGTTGAACAACAATATCAGATGCACAGAAGTATTTAGCTACTTTCTGATCAGGAATAAAATCAGTAGCCAAAATGACACTATCTTGCAATTGATGTTTTGTAATAATATCATCGTAAGGTTTTGAATCGGTATAATATTCTCCTGCCACAATCAATTTGATCTTTGCATTCTTAATCCTGGGATCGGCCATAGCTTCAAGCAATAAATCCAGTCCTTTATAATCACGGATGAAACCAAAGAAAAGGATATATTTCCCACTTTCTTCAAAGTTGAGAATTTTTCTTGCATACTCTTTTTTCAGGATTTTGCCAAAATTATCATACAGCGGATGCGGGCAATACAATTTCGGTTTTTGTTTGTCAAATTTATTCAGATCATCCAATACAGATCGGGACATGGTAATAAATCCATCAACACTCTTTACCCAATATTTTGCGAGAGAAAAATCACCAAAACGTTTTTCGTGTGGTATAATATTATCAATAATGGAGATAACCTTTGTATGTTTATTTTTTCGGATAATCCGGGCAATTGTTCCCAGACAAGGTGCCATAAATGGGATCCAGAATTTAACAATAATAAGATCTGGCTTTAGCTTTTTAATTTTACGACCAATTTTTATCCAGTTCAATGGATTAATTGAGTTGACTTTCACTTTGATATTAAGATCTCCAGGAGCCGGATCGGATGAATATTGTGTTTTACCAGGGAATAAAATTCCTGGATACTGAAGGCTAAAAGTATAAATTGTAACATCATCACCTTGTTGCTGGTAAGCCCGTGCAATTCGTTCGTTGTATGCACTCAATCCTCCTCTTAGTGGATATGCAGATCCGATGATGACTATTTTTCTTTTGTCAGCCATTTAAAAAAGTCATTCAGGATGTAGAATTATTTTTTAACCCGATCTCTTTTTCTACATGATAGGTGTTTCTGTCGGATGAATTTCTAGAAATCATTTCAGCCAGAAA
>DAOVYU010000108.1 GCA_030635465.1 Bacteroidales bacterium
AGAAAACAATGCGGTGAGGATTTAGCCCTTGAACGATTTAATAATTATAAAAATCAGGAGTTAAATTTTAAATTTAATGAACCCTTTTCGGGCAAGGCGTCACAGTTTGGAATTGATCTGCATCGCAGGAAAAGTACTGGAATAAAAGCTGCCATCATCCGCGAAAAAGGTGTGAATGGAGATCGTGAAATGGCCTATTCACTTTATCTTGCTGGCTTTGATGTGAAAGATGTTCATATGACCGACTTGATCAGTGGCAGAGAAACCCTTGAAGACATCAATATGATTGTTTTTGTTGGAGGATTCTCTAATTCCGATGTATTGGGTTCTGCTAAAGGGTGGGCCGGAGCTTTTATGTACAATAAAAAAGCAAAAAACACCCTGGATAATTTCTACAAACGGGATGATACATTAAGCCTTGGTATATGTAATGGTTGTCAGCTGATGATTGAGTTGGGACTGGTCAATCCAAATCATGATCAAAAGCCTAAAATGCTTCACAATGCTTCCAATAAATTTGAATCAGCATTTTTAAATGTTACCATTGAGGATAATAATTCAGTAATGCTAAAATCAATGGCCGGTTCAAAACTTGGAATCTGGGTAGCACATGGTGAAGGAAAGTTCGACTTTCCCTATGAAGAGTCTAATTATAAAATTCCAGTAAAATACAGTTTTGAGCAATATCCTGGTAATCCTAATGGATCTCAATACGATACTGCCGGATTGTGTTCAGATGATGGTCGCCACCTGGTTATGATGCCACATATTGAGAGAGCAATATTCCCATGGCAATGGGCAAACTATCCTGACCAAAGGAGGGCCGATGAAATTTCACCCTGGGTGGAGGCGTTTGTGAATGCTCGCGAATGGGTAAAAGAAAGAATCTCTCGCAGATAACGCAGAAAGACGCAGATATTCTTCCGCAAAAATTTGCGACATCTGCGAGAAACAAAAAATCATGAAAGAAAACGATATTTCATATGATGTTAGAGGTGCTACTTTCAAAATCCACAAAGAGCTTGGTCCCGGGTTATTAGAATCTGTTTATGAAGCAGCCCTTGCCTACGAATTAAGAGAAAAGGGTTATGAAGTCAAAACGCAGGTTGGAGTTCCGATGTTTTATAATGACATTAAATTTGAAATTGGGTTCAGACTGGATATATTGATTAATGATCTTGTGATAGTTGAAATTAAATCTGTTGAAGCTCTTGCAGATGTTCACTACAAACAACTTTTGACATATTTCAAGTTAACCAATAAAAAACTTGGATTGCTGATTAATTTTAATTCAGCAAACCTGAAAGAATCTATTAAACGAGTTGTAAATAATCTTTAAAAAGATTCTCGTAGAATACGCAGAAATGTGCAGATTACTCTTCTGCGAAAATCCGCGACATCTGCGAGAAAATATTAACAGTATGAATAAAATAGTTCTCATCACCGGAGCAACAAGCGGTATTGGAAAAGCAAGTGCTGTAAAATTTGCAAAAAATAGCTTTGATGTCATTATTACAGGACGAAGAAAAGACCGCCTGGAAAACCTCAAAGAAGAACTTGAAAGTAAACATAATGTTCAGGTTTTGACATTGTGTTTTGATATTCAAAAAAAAGGAGAGGTAGTTAAAGCGGTCGAAAAGCTGGACAATAATTGGAAAAAAATCGATGTCCTGGTCAATAATGCAGGTCTTGCACTTGCTTTAAGCCCAATTCAAAAAGGTGATTTCGATAATTGGGATACCATGATCGATACCAATTTAAAAGGTTTATTGTATATGTCGAAATTGGTTTCCAGTTTAATGATTGAGAATGGTTCCGGTCATATTATCAATATTGGCTCCATAGCTGGCAAAGAGGCCTATCCCAATGGAAATGTCTACTGTGCAACCAAACATGCCGTAGAGGGACTGACAAAAGCTATGCGCCTGGATTTATTTAAAGATGGCATCAGGGTTTCACAAATTGCACCAGGTGCTGTAGAGACTGAGTTTTCTGAAGTCCGTTTCCGTGGGGATAAAGAAACTGCAGACAAGGTTTACAAAGGCTATACACCCCTAACAGCAATGGATGTTGCCGAATCAATATACTTTGTTGCCTCCCGACCTGATCATGTAAATATAAATGATCTGCTCATCATGCCCATGGCGCAAGCAAATGCTTCAACTTTTGATAAAAATCACTGAAATAAGGTTATATAAATTTTCTTACTTTTACAACTTCTTTTTTAGGTCTAACCAATCAAGAGGTTATGGAAGTAACACGAATTTTTGACCTGGTTCCCAGGTATAAAAACAATTTCAAAATAAAAGATGATGCACTTGTAGGTAAGGAAGATGGAGCGTGGATAAAACACAGCATCGATTATTACATTGAAACAGCTAACAATATCAGCTATGCTTTTCTGAAGCTGGGTGTTAAAAAGGGAGATAAAATAGCCACCATCACCCAAAACAGACCGGAATGGAATTTTTTAGATACGGGAATTTTACAAATTGGGGCAGTACATGTTCCTATCTATCCTACAATTAGTGAATCTGATTATAAATATATTCTGAAGCATGCAGAAGTTAAATTTGTATTTGTAGCAGGTAAAGAATTACTAACGAAAATTGAGCGTATTCTTCCGGAGATACCTTCTATTGAGGGAGTATACACTTTTAAGCAAACAGAAAAAGTAAAATATCTTCAGGAATTGATCGATCTGGGTAAAAATAATCCAGCCCCCGAAAAGGTAAAAGAAATCAATCCAACCATCCAACCTGATGATATAGCGACACTCATTTATACTTCTGGAACCACCGGAAGCCCCAAAGGAGTAATGCTTACACACAATAACATTATCAGCCAGGTACTGACTTTACACAAATTTTTTCCTGTGGATGAAACCTGTAGAGTGCTTAGCTACCTTCCGATCAGCCACGTTTATGAAAGAACAAACCTTTATATTTATCAATATTTGGGAGTATCACTCTATTACGCTGAAAATATCGGTACTATTGCTGATAACCTGAAAGAATTAAAACCTGAAATGTTCACTTCTGTACCTCGCTTACTTGAAAAAGTATACGATAAAATCATTGCAAAAGGGAGGAAATTAACTGGTATTAAGAAAACACTTTTTTTCTGGGCGGTTAACCTTGGTCTGGATTATGAAGAAACAGGTAAAAGCTGGTTTTATAAAATACAACTCAAGCTTGCAAATAAGCTGATTTTTAACAAATGGCGTGAGGCCCTGGGAAATAATCTGCGTGTTATTGTTTCAGGCGGAGCAGCCCTACAGCCCAGGCTGGCAAGGGTTTATACAGCTGCACAAATAGAAATTCTCGAAGGATATGGGCTCACAGAAACCTCTCCCGTAATTGCTGTGAATACATTTGAACCAAATGGACGAAAATTCGGAACTGTTGGAAAGCCTATAAGTAATATCGAGATAAAAATAGCTGGAGACGATGAAATTCTTTGTAAAGGTCCGGGTGTAATGAAAGGATACTTTAAAGAGCCTGAGATGACAAAAGAAGCCATTGATAAAGATGGTTGGTTTCATACAGGCGACCTTGGAAGGATTGAACCAGAAGGTCATTTGAAAATAACCGGACGGAAAAAAGCCATGTTTAAAACAGCTATGGGAAAGTATATTAGTCCTGAACACATCGAAAACAGGTTTGTGGAATCACCTTTTGTTGATGCAATACTGGTAGTTGGTGAAAATCAAAAATTTGCAGCAGCATTGGTAGTGCCTGACTTCCCTCATATTAAATCGTGGTGTGCTGTCAAAGGAATTACCTATACCACCAACTCTGAAATGGTAAATAATGATGAAGTGAAAAGGCGTTTTAAAAGGGAAGTTAACGAGGTGAACAATAATTTTGGAGCCTACGAACAAATTAAAAAGTACAAACTGATGGAAGAGGAGTGGACCATCCAAACCAGAGAGTTAACTGCAAACTTAAAACTTCGTAGAAAATATATTTGCGAGAAATATAAGGATGAAATTGAGGGTCTTTTTTAGTGTAAAATCTTAAAAAGTAACTCTTTCAAAAGCTCTCCATCGCTGGTTGAAATATTATTTACTCCCTTCGATTTTAAATCATATTCTTTTAAAAGTGCAATAATGCTGATCAGTTTTTGTAAACTATAGTTTTTTGCGGCAACCTGGTAGTCTTGCACAAAAAATGGATTAATGGATAAGGCGGAAGCTACATTGTTTCTGGATTTATCTTTTAACTGGTGAAATATCATTAGCTTGGAAAAATATCCAAATAAAATTGTCACTGTTTTCACAAGGGGATTTTCTTTCGGGTTGGCTGCAAAGTAGTTTACTATTTGATTTGCTTTGAGAACATTCCTGGTTCCGATAGCATTTTGCAATTCAAAAATATTAAAGTCTTTACTGATGCCGATGTTTCGTTCAACCAATTCATCATTGATGATGGCTTTTTCAGGAACATTTATAATCAACTTTGAAATTTCATTGACTACCTTACTTAAATTAGTTCCCAGAAATTCAGTGAGCATTGCACAAGCTTTAGGCGTGATTTCATACCCTTTTTCTTTCACGTAATTATTGATCCATGCGGCAATTTTATTATCGTATAACTTTTTCGATTCAAACAGCACACCTTTTTTATCAACCTGTTTAAAGAAAGATTTTCGTTTGTCAATTTTTTTATATTTATAATTGATAACCAACAAGGTGGAATCAAGCGGGCTTTCTATATATAGCAATAGTTCATCAATATTTTTAATTTCCTGTGCTTCTTTTACTATCACCACCTGGTAATTGGCCATCATGGGATACCGTTTGGCATTGCTGATAATGGACAAAACATCTGTTTCCCTGCCATAAATAACTGTTTGATTGAATTCTTTTTCAACATCAGTCAACACATGATCCTCAATAAAATCTGAGATTTCGTCAATATAATACGACTCTTCTCCTGCCAGGAAATAAACAGGATAATAAATCTTGTTTTTCAGATCATTGAGTATTTGTTCAAAGTTCATGTGGGAGTAATTATTTCAGCATATAATTTTAGAACCTCAAATGTTTAACTGTAAGGCCATTGTTGATCAATTGATGCAATGAATCGATACCAATTTTCAGATGTTCTTCAGCGAATTTTTGAGTAACCTCTTTATCACTGTCTTCTGTTTTTACACCTGAAGATATCATAGGTTGGTCCGATACAAGCAATAGTGCCCCGGTGGGTATTTCATTGGCAAATCCAACAGTAAACAAAGTGGCCGTTTCAAGGTCGATGGCCATGCTCCTGGTTTTTCTTAAATATTGTTTGAATTTTTTATCGTATTCCCATACCCTTCGGTTGGTAGTGTATACGGTTCCAGTCCAATAATCCCTTCCATAGTCACGGATAGTTGTTGAGATGGCTTTCTGCAAGCTAAAAGCCGGTAATGCCGGTACTTCGGGAGGCAAATAG
>DAOVYU010000079.1 GCA_030635465.1 Bacteroidales bacterium
AGAATATCCCTCCGGGCAATGTTCATCTCCATCCTCAATTTTACTACACGAAAAATTTATAATTAATAAAGTGAATATCAACACACTACTTATTGTTACTAAAATAGGAGTTAAGATATACTTCATATTAATTGACCTTACCATAGGTATAAACTTTATAAATTAAGTACATTGTTTATACGTAATAAGGTTAATAAAGTTCCTGTATTTATAAACATCTAATACATATTCAATATATTGGAAGTTATGGTTTTAAATAAATCAGAAGATCACTTAATTAATCCAAAGTAACGATACTCTTTTAATCGTTGAATGATCGATCAAAACAGATTGGATTTTGTTTTAGGAAAGAAAAAAAGAGATGCTACAATTCCTTAATCTTGATATTTCTGAACCATACATCATCACCATGATCCTGGAGACCAATATAACCAACTACAGCTGTATTCAGAAAATCTTCATAGTCTTTAAATTTGCTATTTAACACCATGTTATTCCAGTCATCTGTCCAAAGGTGATATTCAAGCACATTCTTACCATTTACCCAATGTACAACAGTTCCTTTATAAACCATCACTTTCACGTGGTTCCATTCACCAGCAGGATTTACGGCATCAAAATCTCCGGGTATCAGATCGTACAGTGAACCTGCAGCTCGGTTTCCATCAATGCCTAATTTTGCATCCGGATGTTTGTCATTGTCAAGGATCTGCATTTCCGGGGCTGATTTCCAAATGGGTTGATCCGGTCTTTCCTGAGCCAGGTAAAAAATACCGCTATTTCCACCTTCACTCACTTTCCATTCAAGTGATAATTCAAAATTGCCATACATTTTTTTAGTGATAATATCTCCGCCACCACCAGCTTCTCCTTTTCCCGAACCTAAAACATGGAGCAGACCATCTTCGACTACCCATCCTTTCTCAGGAAATGTTTCAATTCCATATCCACGCCAACCATTTGCTGTAGTGCCGTCAAATAACAACACCCATCCTTCATCAATTTCGGCTTGCGAAAGTGTATTGGTTGCTGGAGTTTCTACTTTTACCTCTTGAGCTGTTTCTTCAGTTGCTTCCTTTTGCTTTTCCTGTGGTCCACAGGAAATCATTAAAGCTGCAATACTTAATATTGAAATGATAGTTTTAAGTTTATCCATGATCTTTCTTTTTTTATGAAGCTTTTTACTTCAAAATAAAATATTTATTTGTGTGTTCTTCTTTTTATTATTTACAACTCCCATCCTTCCCGATACTGATGCTTAATGTATTCTTCCGCGGCTGGTTTGGCTTTCATTGTCGTATATTGAGTATCAAAATGTGGATGTCCGCTAATCACTGTAAATTTATCCGATGATACTACCCTGATTTCATCTTCATTACTGATGTTAGTGATCTTCATATTCTCTCCATCCCAAAGCAATTTACGTTTCAGATCCTGCAACCTGACTGCCAGGTTTCCCATAACAACCACTTCATTTAGTGGTCCTGAATAATTAAAATTTGAACTGGTTTCTACCCTACTATCAGGGTTTTCTTTACATGCCCTGATCCAATCCAATTCATGGCCACCACCCATGCCATTTTCAATTCTTCTGATAGAAGGATCGGGACGTTTATAATCTTCATCCAGTTCACCAGGCAATAATATCGGATCACGGCCATAACAGCCTGTCATCAATTTACCTTTGGTTCCAATGAACAATACGCCACCGCTATGGTCACCCATTATCTGTCCATCAGGTAATTCTTCAGGTCTTGGAGGTAAAAGTCCACCATCGTACCAGGTTAATTTAACCGGTGGTAATTTTATTTTTCCAACTTCTCCCCGATCAGGGAACTCATAATGTACAATTTCTGAATGAGGTGCACTCTCGGTATTCACTTGTGTAGAGCTACCATTGATACTAATTGGACTTCCAAGTTTTAATGCCCAAAAAGCCGGATCAACAATATGACAAGCCATATCACCGAGGGCTCCAGTTCCAAAATCCCACCATGCTCTCCAGTTCCAGGGAGTGTAAGCTGGATGATAAGGACGTCATTTAGCAGGACCAATAAAAGTATCCCAGTCAAGTGTGGGTGGTGTGGAAGGTGTTTCGGTTGGCCTTTCAAGACCTTGTGGCCAGATCGGCCTGTTAGTCCAGGCATGGACTTCAGTAATTTCACCGATTGCTCCATCCCAAATCCACTCACATGTTTTTCGGATTCCATCACCAGAATTCCCCTGGTTACCCATCTGTGTTGCTACTTTATATTCATTGGCAAGCTCACGTAATTTCCTCGATTCATAAACTGTATGCGTCAATGGCTTTTGTACATATACATGTTTACCCATTCGCATAGCCGCTGCAGTGATCAATGCATGTGTATGATCAGGTGTAGCTACAATTACTGCATCAATAGAATCGCCCATTTCTTCAAACATTATCCTATAATCTTTGTATTTTTTAGCATTGGGATACTTTTCGAATAAACCGGAAGCATAATCCCAATCCACATCACAAAGAGCTACTATATTCTGGCTGTTACAATTGTTTACATTCGTACCACCTACTCCACCAACTCCAATACCGGCGATATTTAATTTATCACTGGGTGGTACATGTCCCAATCCTCCAATAACATAACTTGGTAAAATAGTAAAGCCGGCTGCTGCTGCAGATACATTCCCAATAAATTTTCTACGGCTGATGGTCTTTTTTTCTTTTTTATTCATATTTTATCTATTTTCTTGGTTATTCAACTCCAGTTCCCAAACTTTGTGATCGGGATAATGGAAGATATTAAAACTATAATATTTCAAAAAAAAAGAATTGCCACAGATTCACAGATAATTCTTTGAATTATCTTCTTAATCTGTGAATCTGTGGCAATTTTGTAATCACACGTTATAGTAAATTATATTTTTATAAATTAATTTCCTCAACTTGTTCCGACTTTTTCGGGATTATAATAATAGTAGGATCATTTTATTAAAAATCTACTTCAGTTTCTTTGTCGATTCTCCTGCTTTCAAACGCAAGTTCAATTATTCTGATGACATTCCTGGCTTCCTCAGGTTTTACAATTGTATGAGCTTCATTTCTCAATACATCATATACATTATTATAAAATCCCATGTAGTTTCCCGGTTCAGTTTCAATACTACCATCTATATTAAGGTCCTGGTAATCGATGGTGGTCATACCCCAGTTTTCCGGACTTTCTACTCCCCAATCTTCTCCTACAGGCATTTGTCCTTCCTGCAATGCTTTTTCTTGTGGATCAATCCCAAACTTAACGAAAGAACCCAGGTGACCATGGATCACAAAACGAGGTCCTGTCTCTTCCACAAGCATCCCTGCTGAGAGGATTACATTACGTTCGGGATAATGGAGCTGCAGTCTAAAATAATCATCCACTTCACTTTCCTGTCGTTGCGATTCTATATTGGCTGATACAGAAACTGGTTTTCCAAAAAGACATAGTGCCTGATCAATCAAATGGGATCCTAAATCGTATAAAATTCCAGCTCCAGGTTCTGGGAAATCTCGCCATGCATAAGGATTGATTTCAGGTTTAAACCGGTCGAAATGCGCCTCATACTCTTCAATGTTCCCAAGTACACCACTTTTTACTACTTTACTGATGGTTAAAAAATCACCATCCCACCTTCGGTTATGATAGACAAATATTTTTCGATCTTTAGATTCAGCTAATTTTATCAATTCATCTGCTCCAAAACTGGTGGGGGTAAATGGTTTTTCAACAACTACATGCTTCCCAGCTTTCAGACATTCCTGAACCATGTTAAAATGCAGGGTATTAGGGGTGCAAATAATAATTAGCTCTATTTCCGGATCATTTAATAAATTGATGTAATCATCAACAACTTGTACATAGGGATAAATTAATTTGGATTCCTCTTTGTTTCGTTCTACAATTTTTTTAATCTCAAATCCATCATGAGTGTGCAAGAATGGAGCGTGAAATACTCTTCCTGACAATCCAAAACCAATGATCCCAGTTTGGATGGTTTTTTCTGACATGGCTTATTCTGTTAGGTTTTTTAAATATTCGTAGCTTATGGCAATACTATCAAAAGGATCCATTGTAAATGATTCCTGCTCCAGGTAAAAATATTTCATGCCTGCTTTTTCCTTTTCAGCAAATATGGTTTTAAAATCTATGCTACCCTCTCCTATTTCAGTTGATTCCATGCTTTCTGCACTGGACATATCTTTAACATGAAACAGCTCAAATCTTCCTGGGAATTTGTTAAAGTATTCAAGTGGGTCAGCAGCAGCATAAATGATCCAATACAAATCGAGTTGCATGGTAACCAGTTCGGGATTGGTATTATTTAGTAAAATGTCATAAGGGACTTCATCCTCTATCATTTCAAATTCAAATGCATGGTTATGGTAGGCAAATTTCAAACCAGCTTCTTTACATTTTTCACCCATTACATTAAATTCTTCAGCAATTTTCTTGTAGTCATCCAGGGTATTTCGTCTGTTTTTGTCAAGACTAGGAAGTACAAGATACGACATGCCTGCCATTACAGTATCCTCGATCACTTCATCAATGTTCTCAATATTTACTCCTGCATGGCTACTTTGAGGAGTTATTCCTAAATCCTGAACAATTGCTTTAAACTCTTGTGGTGCAAATCCATAAAATTTTCGTTCCCCATATCCAGCAGTTTCAATAGCATTGTAACCAATTTTTGCAACCTGGTTGATTGTGTCCATTGGGTCTGCATTCATCTGTTTATGTAATGTATAGAGTTGAATACCTATTATTTTATTAGGAGGAAAAGCCATTAGTTCTCCTGGTAAAATCAAACTAGCAGCAACACCTGCTGACATTGTCTTTACAAAAGTTCTTCGGTTGATCATAATAGTATTTTTGTATTAATAATTGGTTTCAGATTTTAAAGTTACACAATTTTTTGGTTTTCAGCATCCCAAAATACTTTTCTTTTTTCATGATAGGAAACTGTACCCATGTGTGCAGTCATAGCTTCCTCAAATCCATGGTCAATATCGCAACTGGGTTTTGACCCACTGCGGATAGCATCTAACCAGTCTTTCATATGCAGGTGTGAGGTATCAACCCGTTTACCACCACGATAAGTATATAATAATCCCCTGCCAGCAAAATATTGCTCAGTAGGTGAAGTGATCGCATCCACTTGTTTTAATCCAGGTGTAAATGAAAAAATAGGTGTTTCAGGATGAATAATTCCTTCTTCAATCTTTGCTTTATATCTGGTCGATCCTGAGTCAGCAAATATTTTCATACTACTACCCAATTCCATATATCCATCGTGCCCCATTATTACGCGTCCACGACTTTTATTACTTGCCAGTGAAGCACTGTACAATAATGTCAGGTCTTTTTTGGGATATTCAAAACTCATTTGCAGAACATCCGGAACGGTACGGCCGTCTTTATAGAAATAGACACCTCCTGAAGCCATGGCCGAATGAGGAATGCCCAATCCAAGGATTTGATTCATGGCATCATATTCATGGGTGAACAAATCACCTGATAATCCGGTACTATAATCCCACCAGCACCGCCATCTAAAAAAGCGTTCAAGGCTAAATTCATGCTCTGGTGCAGGTCCAATAAATTGTTCCCAATCAATATTTTGTTTACTGGCTTCTTCGTGAATTTTATAAACCCAAGCACCTTCAGGATTGTTCCGGTTAGTAGTGACTTCTACCAAATTGATCTTACCAAGGATATTTTTTTCGATTGCCTCTTTGGCTTTAAAGTAGCTTTCTGTTTGCCTGTTTTGATGACCCAATTGAAAAACGATATTGTTTTCTTTAACAGCATTCACCACATCATAAGTTTCTTCTACAGTCCATGTCATTGGTTTTTCGCAATAAACATGTTTACCAGCCTTTGCAGCTTCTATGGTCATTGTTCCATGCCAATGATCAGGAGTAGCAATGATCACAGCATCTATATCATCTGCCGCAATCAGGTCTTTATAGTTCTGATAACGTTTAGGTTCGGTATACATTTTCCCGTCTGAGGGCAGTCTGTCGATATTTGAACAGGATTTTAATCCATAACCGGCATTTATATCAAATACATCACAAACAC
>DAOVYU010000168.1 GCA_030635465.1 Bacteroidales bacterium
ACCAACTTTGGCCATTGTGTTTTTATCAATTAGCCAGAACAGAAAAGCCATTAGCCAATTACTTGAAGACAATGGCATAGCAATCTATGGTGTCACCACCAATGGTGAATTCATTGACGAAGTAACGGAAAAAGGTTCGACAGTTATAATGCTGCTGGATATGAACAAGGATCATTTTCAAATTTTCCTGGAAGAATTTCCTGAAAAAAATTACCGGGAAGTATCAAAGGGTATTGCCCAAAAAGCGAATGCAATATTCGCAAATCCCGCTTTTCTTATCGCTGGTAGTCATGGGGAAACAGATGCAGAACAATTGCTTTTTGGATTTGAAGACGTTGCAGGAAAAGAGGTAAATGTTTACGGTTGTATGGCAGGTGATGATTATTCATTTACCGAACAGTTTGTATTTACGAACGGAAAAGAAAGTAATCAGGGTGTTGTAGTTATTGCTTTGGATGCCGATAAAATTGTTATTAATGGCAAAGCTACTTGTGGATGGAAAGCCGTAGGTACGGAGAAAATAGTGACAAAAAGCAAAGGCAACCATGTTTTTACAGTAAATGATATAGCGGTGCTGGACCTCACATCAAAATATGGAGGTCTGGAAAATGTATCACCTGATAACGAGGGTTTATTGCTGGAAATCGCGGCTAATTTACCGCTTCAGTTACAAAGGGAAAAAGGCGACCCTGTTATGCGACCCGGACTGGTTATTGATTGGAAAGACCGTTCATTTTATTGCAGCGGAACAGTTCCCCAAGGTTCCAAAGTACGATTCTCCCTTCCTCCCGATTTTGATGTTATGGAAAAGGTAATAAAAGGGGTAGAAGAACTAAAAGCAACAGAAATGCCCGAAGCGGATGCGTTGATCGTATTCAGTTGTGCCGGTAGGATTTTGGCTTTCGGCCCGATGATGAACATGGAAATTGAAGGATTAAAAAAAGTTTGGAATGTACCGATGGCAGGTATGTTTTCAAATGCAGAACTGGCAAGGGCTACCGGTGGTAACCTTGAAATGCATAACCTGACAACCTGCTGTGTAGCTTTGAAAGAAAAATAATAGCAGATGAATAATCAACTTCAAACCATTCAAGACATTATCCAACAAATTGATCTGCTTAGTCAGTCAGATAAGGATGTTTTAATGAAAGCCATTAAAGACGCTGACCTGCAGTTTACCATAACTGAATTCAAATTGGATCGGACAGAAAAAGTTAAACGCACAACAGCCATTTTGTTGGAAGAAACCATTGAAGAACTGGAACAAAAACGCAAAGCTGTTGAAGATTCTCATGAAGCATTGATAAAATCAATGGAAGAATTAAAGGCGACCCAGTCTCAATTGGTCCATGCAGAAAAAATGGCATCCCTTGGTGAACTTACAGCTGGTATCGCTCATGAAATCCAGAATCCGTTGAATTTTGTAAAAAACTTTTCAGAAGTAAATACTGAATTAATTGAAGAATTAAAAGAGGAGATTACCAATGGTGACATGGAGGAAGTAAAAGCCATCGCTAATGATATCGCTGACAATGAACAAAAAATCATCCATCATGGTAAACGAGCCGATGGAATTGTAAAAGGAATGCTACAACATAGCCGAACCGTTACAAGTGATAAAGAACCTACGGATATCAACATTCTAGTAGATGAATATTTAAGACTAGCATATCATGGTTTACGTGCCAAGGACAAAAACTTTAATGCTGATTTTAAAACAGAACTTGATAAGACTTTGCCAAAAATCGATGTTATCCCACAAGATATTGGACGTGTCTTACTCAACCTGATTAATAATGCTCTTTATACAGTGTCAGAAAAAAGTAAAAATAATCCGGATAACAAGAAATACAAACCGTTGGTTTCGGTGAGCACTAAAAAAACAAATACCCAGGTAGAGATAAAAGTAACGGACAATGGAAATGGAATTTCTGGATCGATTTTGAAGAAGATTTTTCAACCATTTTTCACAACCAAACCTACAGGAGAAGGAACAGGTTTAGGATTAAGTCTGAGCTACGATATCATTTCAAAAGGTCATGGTGGGAAACTAAGCGTAGAAACAAAAGAAAATGAGGGAACTGAATTCATCATCCAAATACCAATTATAACCAGCTAAATATGCATAATATTTATAAATATTTTATCATCATTCTATTGATTGGGTTCGTACCAAAATATAATCCTCTATGGGCACAACTCGATCCAAACAAACTTACACATTTTCCTGAACTGGATGGGACCATGATCCATGATGTCATCACCGACAGAATGGGAGTTCTCTGGATTGCCACACAAAGTGGACTGGTGAAATTCGATGGGCATAATTATACACGTTTTCACCCGGATGTAAACGATACAACCACAATGGGGACCATTTTAACTCTTAAACTCTATGAAGACCCAAAAGGGAATATTTGGATAGGCTGTATGTTCAATATCTACAGGTACAATCCAAATACAAAATCATTCAGATCGTATGATTTTACAAATATTATAGAGGTCTCGGGTTATGGACAACCTTCAGTATATACTATTTCTGCCGACAATCATGGTAGGATTTATTTCGGCATTGGATCCTTCATTGGTGCTGACATAAACCATTCCATGGTGTATTATGATGAAAACGAAGACCAGATAAAACCATTTGAATATCCTGATAGTCTTGAGTTGAAAAATATTTATAAATCAACCTCTGATAATGATGGGAATATCTGGGGAATAAGTTTTTCAGGTGTTTTAAAAATTGATACGAATCATATCCTCTCATTTCCCCCCGAACTGAACGAGTTTGGATTTGGAGGAGATGAGTTCATAAATGGTATTAAAAGTGATTCGAATGGTTTGTTGTGGCTTACTACGAACCAGGCAAAATTGATTTCATTTGACCCCCAAACCGGCGAAAAAAACACCTGGTCGATGAAGCATCTTTTTGAAAAGGGTGATGACCTGAATTACCCTTTGGATATGGAGATTGATCAAAGCCTCGACTTGTGGCTTTCTTCTCATAACGGGTTAATTCGATTTGACAGGGAAAAAGAGCAATTTGAAATTTTTGAAAACGCGAAAACTGATCGTTTAAAAAGCGAAATGATCAACTCCTTGCATTTCGATTCTTTCAACAACCTTTGGATTGGAACACAATCTGTTGGATTGCTGAAATACAATGACAGGGCAATGCTCCATTCAATTGTCCACAGCATTAATGAAAACAAAGGCCTTACTTCAGGGTGGGTTGTAAAAATTTCAGAGACGTCAGATGGGACAGTTTGGATTGGGACACCTTCTGGCATGAATGCATTTGATCCAAATAGCAGCACATTAACTTCATATCCATGTTTGTCAATTGCGCCTGGTTTGTACAACATAAATCTTGTAGCCGAAACAAAACCTGGGGAACTCCTTCTGGAATCAAATCTGGGACGGGTCATTTTTTTTACAAAGACCCAAACGATTGAACCATTTCCTTTTAAAGAAATTCCCGATAGTGTTATCATCCAGGATGTAGTCACAGATAAGCATGCAAATACCTGGTATGCTACAAGAAATGGTCTTTTTTTAAAAGATAACAACCTTGCTCCTATTCGTCATTTTGATCTATCCAAGATCGATGGAGGTGTAGGTTCCAGTAATTTAATTACCAGACTGTATGAAAGTCCAAAATACGGACTATGGATACTAAGTGATGATGGATTGTTTTTGTACAATTATAAATCAAAACAAATTGAAAGGCATGCCTATAATCAACAAGCGAGTGAAGTATTATCTTCTAATGACATTAATGCTTTATACGAAGATGAAAATGGAATTGTCTGGGTTGGAACCTGGCAAGGTGGATTGTGTAAATATAATCCTGAAACGGGTAGGGTAAAAAACTATTCAATCAATGACGGCCTACCTTCCATGAGTATTCAAGGTATTCTAGGTGATGAAAAAAACAATGCATTGTGGCTCAGTACATTTGCAGGTATAAGCAGGTTTAGTATCGACGAAGAGCAATTCAATAATTATTCGCTGGCAGATGGTATTCAAGGCTTGCTATATACCGATGGCTCCTATCTTAAAACCTCAACTGGGTTATTCTTTTTTGGGGGAAATAATGGTGTAACTTACTTTAATCCGGAAGTGGTTATAGAAGGTTCTGCACCACCAAAAGTTTATATCACTGATTTTAAGGTTGCGGATCATTCTATAGGTTTGAATACAGACAAATTTGATGCTACACTTCAGTCTGAAATGTTTGAACTTACACACGATCAAAACAATCTGTCTATTGACTATACAGGAATTCAATACGACAACCCATCAAAGAACAAGTTTTCCTATATACTTGAAAACTATGATGATTCATGGAGAAAAGTAGGGAACCAACATACTGCATTTTATTATAACCTGCCTTCTGGAAACTATAGCTTCAGAGTTAAGGCTGCCAACAGCAATGGCGTTTGGAATGAAGAAGGCGCAACTCTGAGTTTTGTAATTAATCCCCCATGGTGGAAAACAATTTTGGCATATGTTTTATATGGGTTCTTATTTATTCTGTTGATTTTTTCTTTTGATCGTATTCAGCGGAGACGTCTTTTGGAAAAAGCACAAAAGGCAGCCAAAGAGAAAGAACTACACC
>DAOVYU010000143.1 GCA_030635465.1 Bacteroidales bacterium
AACGTATGTGTAAAGTCACTAGTAACTTTATTTCTTCTTTATCCATAGGCTAAGGTAACTATATTATGCCAAATAGGTGTTATAAGAGTACCTGTTTATTTATAACTAATTTCTAATTCGCAACCAATGATTTGCTCCTGACTATCATCCAAACAAAAAAGCCAGACAAAATGCCTGGCTTAGTTTTATATGTTTCAAGAAAATATTTTTAGAGTTTAAAAATCTTTTCCCAGTTATATTTCCGTGGGTTGATACACATTACAGGTATCTGAGAAGTATTGAAGATCATTTCTTCATCATAACTACCGAGGATAAACTTGGTAAAACTCTTATCAGGGTTGGTCATGATCAGGATCATATCCGACACGGTGGCTGTGGCATAATCAATTGTTTTCTTCGAAAAATCTTTACCATCAGTTTTAGTAATCGTGTATTTTACTCCTTCCTTATCAAAATGATTGGTTATGATTGTAACAGCTTCAGTAAGTTCAGGGTTGTTAATTTGATACACATGGATTTCTGCATCAAAATTTTTGGCAATAAATGTTGCCCATTTTGTTTTTTCCCATGGACCTGCATCGCTGGTTATTGGTAAAACTATCTTTTTATATCCTTCAGTAAAAGGTCTTTTTTGAACCACAACAACAGGAACTGGAGAGCTTACAACCACTTTTAAGGCAAAACTACCGGTAACTTTTTGCAATCCAACTTTTCCATGTGTACCTAAATACATCAGGTTTGCTCCAATATCTTTGGCTACTTCACTAATGGTAGTAAAAATATCACCTTCTTCAGCGTATGTATCCACTTCAATTCCATATTCAGCTTTAACATGTTGTGCAATTGTTTCCAATTTTTGATCAATTGCTTTTGCATCTTCATGCTCTTTTTTAAGCTGAGTTTTGGTGTTTTTATCTATTACATGTAATAATGCCAGTTTGTAATTCAGGTATTTAGCGGCTGCAATACCTTGTTTCATTGCATTTTCAGTTACTTCAGAAAAATCTGTTGGTACCAGAATAATGTTATTCATTTTTGCTTCCATAAAATATTAAATTTGGATTACGCCTGATTATTTTAGACAAAAATAGAAATTTTTTGGTGTAATTGTTCCTTAATAATTATTTTTTTACACACATAAGGGTTTCTAATTCTTTGATGTTTTCTTGTTTTCGTTTGTCTCTGAGATTTTGAGCCGATTTGGTGAAATAACTATGGACTTTCAAAAAATGCAATTGTTTTTCATGCCATTCGCGTAAGGACGATATTATTCCATGCAATTGCCACTCATATTGTAATCGTTGTCCAATTACATAGAGGTCGTCACGACCAAGATAGTCCAGATCAGCATCTGCCATAATTTCTTCCAAATGCGTTTTTGGGGTTTGGGGTATTTCTGTTGAGCGAATTATTCCCTCAATAATTTTCAGATCCTTTTCGGAATAACCATATTTGGGCAATACTTCACAGGCTATTCTGATGGATGCTTCCTCATGTCCGTTGTAAGTTTCGAGAAATCCCATATCATGAAACAGTGCGGCTGTTTTTAAAAGCTGTTGGTCATGACCATTCACATTTTCCATCTCTGCTAATCGTATTACTGCATCCAATACATCAAGGGTATGATCTACTGTATGGTAATGAAGCTTATCATTCAGTTCATTTTCCAGCCTGTTTAATGTATATTTCTTTGCTCCTTCAAAATCCATAAAAAAAAGAATATTATCTAAATTAAACGTTCAAATGTTATTATTGTTCTAATTCCAATTTATTGACTCAATTCCATCCCAACCATCAGGAACACCATGTTCAATAAATTTTTTACATCTAGTTATATAAAGTTCGGCTGTTTGATCGTGGGGATTGATCTTATTAACTTTTTTAAAAAGAGTCAGTGCCTCTTTGAATTTAACAGATTTATACAGGTTAATACCGTTTGCAAAATCATCCTTTGTTTTTAGTTTGAGTTGTCTGATATCGTCTGAGTCGCCATCAATCACTTCAAAAATATATACCGCTTCACTTTTTCCTTTGACTTTTACAATATCTAAAAACCTATAGTTATACTCTGAAGGGGAATTCAGGGTAATCAAAGTGTCCTGGCTAATGATGATTGAACTTCCATACAACTTTGTTAAACCTTCGAGCCGGGATGTTAAATTAACTGCATCAGAAATCACAGTACCGTCCATCCGGCCTTCACCACCAACTACACCAAGCATTAAACTACCGCTATGTATGCCAATCCCACTATTTACAACAGGTTTACCAAACTGATCCATCACCTGGTTAAATTGCGATAATTTAATCCGCATTTCGATGGCCGCATTGATGGCGTCTTCAGCACTGTCGCTAAAAAGTGCCATGATACTATCACCTATATATTTATCAATAAATCCATTGTTATTCCTGATAACTGGCTCCATGTACCCAAGATAATAATTGAGGTAATCAAAGTTTTCTTTGGGAGTCATTTGTTCCGATATCTCAGTAAATGACCTTATATCGCTGAATAAAACAGTCATCTCTTTCTGAACCTGGTCGCCGAGACTGATATCTACGTAGCTTTTTTTACCAAGAAAATCAAGGAATTGCCTTGGTACAAACCGGGAATATGCTTCGTTCATACGAGATATATTCTGGATGTATTCGCCTATTTTTAGCGCCATCTCATTATAGCCTTCCGTCAATTCACCAATCTCATCATTAGTACGGACAATTCCAAAATTATCCAGCTCCCCCTGACCAGTTTGTTTCATGTTTTCAAGCAATTCTTTTACCGGATGCACAATATCCTGTGTAGACCATTTAACGAAAAACACAATATATATAAATACAATAAAAATGCTACCATATATGCCGATAAACATAACAAAGCTATTGATGGCATTGATGTAGAACATAGAGTTAGGAACCGTAAAATTCCCTTCATCATCAGTAAATAAATCACTGAATACCACATAATCGCCAAACAGGATTTCTTTCTGCTCTTCGGAATATTCCTGTATGTTGAAATCAGACAGGTTTGTAATACTCAGAAATAAATAAAGAATTACAATGGTTAACGGAAGCAGTGTAGTCATTACTGCTGAAATGATCATCCGGTTTCGAATTCGACCAACCCTTAAATTAAAAATTCTTTTACGAAGCTCTTCTTTGCTGTATACATGGTCGATATACCTGATGTGGACCCGGTGTTTTTCCCAGAAATATACAAACAAAAGGGCCAGGACTGATGCTATAAGAGAGATATAAAAAAAATGGAGAAACCGGTTTCGCTCAAGTTCAGCAGCAAATGTATCATCTATATATAATATATAAGCCATGTAAGCATGTGAAATGGCATATGTCAACCCAACAATACTAGCATTTATCAATGGAGATTTTAATAAATATCGTTTGCAGAATTTGAATAATTTTGGTGAGATTGGTTTGCCTTTTCGTTTACGTGAAAAATAACGCTTAAATGGAAGGTTGAACATGAATCCTAATAAAAAGCTGATCAGCAATAAATTGAAGAGGAAATTAAAGGCATTACTAATTCGATTGTTGCCCTCTACCATATCTTCACCTGTATCCGTTTTAAAGGTCACTCCTTCAGATGGGCCGATTGTTACATTTAAATGTTCTGCAGTATCGATCACATTATCTAAATGTCCCTCTAGATTATCAATGAGTGAATCCGGATTTTCAAGGCTCTTATTAATATAATTTACTATAGCCCGATTGATGGAGTCATTATTAGATTGTATGCTATCTGCAAGTTCCTTTTCATCTGCAAATCTGGCAATGCCTCTTTCCTTAAGATCAGGTGCATATTTAATATATAAAATAATGATAAAGGGAATGCAAAGCCAATAATAAAGCAAGGTTGAAGAAAGATAAATCCTCAATCCATAAAATCGTGGAACTTTTTTTATTGGCCTTTGAGCCATATGACAAAATTTAATTCAAAGAAAGTAAATTTTTCAATAGGTTTGGAGGTGTTTTTACTTATCAAGTAGTTTTATTTTTAATATTCCCCAGAAAAAAATATATCTTAGCAGTCAGCTCATCCTGAAAAGTAGAAAGTATGTTTAAAGAAATCTCAGTTTATAGAATAGAAGAAAATGTTGTTGATTTAATTGGGAAGCAATGGATGCTAATAACTGCAGGGAATAAAGATGCATACAATACCATGACAGCAGCCTGGGGAGGATTTGGTTTTTTATGGAATGTTCCTGTGACATACATTTTTATCCGACCACAACGTTTTACTTTTGAATTTACAGAAAATAATGATGATTTTACGTTGAGTTTTTTTGAAAAAAAATATAAAAATATCCTGAGCTATTGCGGAACTCATTCCGGAAGAGATATTGACAAAGCCAAAGAAATGGGATTAATCGTTAAAGAAACCGAAGCAGGAAATATTTATTTTGAACAGGCAAAATTAGTGGTAGAATGTAATAAATTATATTGTGATGGTTGAAAGCCTGAAGATTTTAAAGACAGATGGATTAACAGAAATTATCCCAATAAGGATTATCATCGCATGTACATTGGCAAAGTGAAAAAATGCTGGATAAAAGATGAATAATATTAATTTATTTTGTATTTATGATTGAGTTTACTTTAACTTTGATTTAATTTTTCAGGAGAATGAGTAGTGTAGTTTTACATATGAAAGAGCGTGTTGGAAAGTTCTTATTCAAGAGCCGGTTAAAGCAACTTAAACGTAAAAAACAACTGGTTAATTTAAATCAGGCCAGAACGATTTGTATTGCATATAATGTTACCAGCCAGGCAGCATTCCGTACTGTAAAAACCATGGTGAAGGAATTGACTACCAAACAACGTCAGGTTATGGCCCTGGGATTCATCAACCGGAAGTCGATACCCAATTACTGTGTAGCTGCAAATTCGGGTTACTATTTCAATTTAAGGGACCTGAACTGGTATGGAGGCCCAAAAAATGACTATATCAAAGAATTGATTAATAAGGAATTTGATATATTGATCG
>DAOVYU010000353.1 GCA_030635465.1 Bacteroidales bacterium
AAATAATATCCTTGAAGGTACTTTTGAATTTGAAGCATCAGAAATGATTGGTACCAATTCGGCATCATTGACCAATGGTAGTTTTATTGTAAATTACTAAACAACCTAAGATATATAAAAACAAAAGCATGGTAATATTACCATGCTTTTGTTTTTATATAAGCCAATTGACTAATTAATCATCAAATACATCAAACTTAATTCCCTGAGCCAATGGTAATTCAGTGCTAAAGTTAATGGTATTGGTTTGTCTGCGCATATAGGCTTTCCAGGCATCAGAGCCTGATTCACGTCCTCCACCTGTATCTTTTTCACCACCAAAAGCACCACCAATTTCAGCACCATTGGTAGCAATATTTACATTAGCAATCCCACAGTCGGATCCTTCGTGTGAAAGAAATCGTTCAGTTTCGTGAATGTTTTTAGAGAATATTGCTGATGAAAGTCCCTGGGGTACATTATTGTGCATCTCAATAACCTCTTCAATATTTTTATACCTCATAAGGTAAAGTATGGGTGCGAAGGTTTCTTCCTGTACTATTTCATAATGGTTTTCAGCCTCAGCAATACATGGCACAACATAACAGCCCGATTCATAACCTTCACCATCTAAAACCTGTCCGCCATAAACAATATTTCCTCCTTCTTTCACCACTTGCTCCTGTGCATATTTAAATGCTTCTACAGCTGTCTTGTCAATTAATGGCCCTACAACATTTGATTCATCCAATGGATTCCCAATCTTTACTTGTTCATATGCTTTTATCAACTTAGCTTTAAAAACATCATACATACAATCATGTATAAAAAGTCTTCTTGTCGAGGTGCATCGTTGGCCAGCTGTTGCAACCGCACCAAACAAACTTGCCATAAGTGCCATATTCCTGTTTCCATATTGTGAAACGATGATGGCATTATTTCCTCCTAATTCCAGGATGGTTTTACCCAAACGTTCTCCTACCAATTTTGCCACTCTCCTTCCCACAGCTACTGACCCTGTTACTGAAATCAGCGGCACTCTTTTATCTTTCAAAAAATCATCACCTAAAACTTTTGAACTTGCAACAACAACGTTCAGGACACCTTCCGGTATTTCATTTCTGATCAAAACATTTTTGATAATATTTTGAAGGGCTATAGCGCACAAAGGTGTTTTAGAAGAAGGTTTCAAAATTACTACATCACCGGCTATTAAAGCTATCATTGCATTCCACGCCCATACAGCTACTGGAAAGTTAAAAGAAGTAATCACTCCCACAATGCCCAACGGATGATATTGTTCGTACATCCGGTGCTTTTCACGTTCAGAATGCATTGTAAAACCATATAACTGCCTGGATTGACCAACAGCAAAATCTGTGATATCAATCATTTCCTGTACTTCACCCAATCCTTCCTGGTATACTTTTCCCATTTCATAGGAGACCAATTTCCCCAATGGTTCCTTATACTTCCTGAGTTCTTCTCCTATTTGCCTGACAATCTCTCCACGTTTGGGAGCCGGAACCATTCTCCAGTATTTGAAAGCTTCCTGTGCTTTTGCTACAACCTTTTCATAATCATCCCAGCTGGCTTGTTTTACCTTGCCAATTAGATTCCCATCTGATGATGAATATGATTCTAATATTTCTCCATGTGTTTCAAACCACTCCACACCAGTTGAAGCTCCATTGTTAACGTCTTTTAATCCTAAATCCAGCAACATTTTGCTGATCCCGTATTTATCCATTTTGTTTTATTTTCAGAAAGTTTTATTTAACTATAATACTTACCATAACAACAAACACTAGAGAATGTTTAAAGCTTAATAATAACGTAGAAAAGACTTAGAAAGTGAGGATAAACCAGTTTGCAAAATAGGCCAGAAATTCATCCACTAAATAAAATAAATCAGGATATTTTTTTGACCCCTTGATTTTTTCTGGATTCGGGGCAGGATAATATAAAACACCTACATTGGTTTGTTTACCAATTATTCGATTATAGGTTAACCAGGTTCTGCGACTATGAATATCAGTTGTAATTACATTAATTGAGGGAAGTAAATTTTTTGCAATATATTCATTGAATTTCTCTGCAGCAGCAAGGGTTTGATTTCTTTGCACAGCACTGAAATTAATAATTGTAATTTGATTTTGATCAATACCAAGTTTCAGCAAATAATTTCCAACTTCTTCTGCCTGAGAACTAAAACCTGAGGTCAAATTATTCAAATCTCTTACCAGGCATGTACTATTAGTATTAGCAATTAATAAATTATCTCTAAATTGAATTGATTGTACATTCAGGTTTCTATCTGAATTATTTGCTACTAGATCATTGTTGAATTTAATGTAGCATGTTTCTGTTCCCTCTTCCGGAACTATCCAATCAAATGAATATTTCTGATAATCTGCTTGAGAAAAAGCTCCTCCAATGCATTTCCCATTTATGATAAGATTAAAATATGCAAAATGATTTGCAGCTTCATGACCCTTTGCTGTGACAATGATTTTTATAGTATCTCCAAAAGGCAAATTCATATCTGCATGTAGAAAAAAACCCAAAGATGAATTTGCATAGAGCCAAATTCCATTACTATTGTCTTTTTCAACGGGCAAATCAACCTTAACTGCCTCAGTTCGTTCAGGTTCTAACTCTGGGTACAAATACCCAACTATATAAAAACGTGAATCAGGATCACGTCCATAATCCGTAACTGCCTGCTCAATTTCATAGGATGATATCCAGGCTTCAATCAAAAAATTATTAGAATCAACAGGCTTTTTATAGGATAAAAAATGTGGGAGATAGAATTTCGATAACAGAAATAAAATCAACAGTATAAAAATAACAAAACCCAATAACCTTAACTGTTTCATTCAAAATTATTATCATACAAATGTATGGATTTTGATAAGAAGTCGGAAATGCTGTAAATATAGATTGATCTTGAAAAATATTTATGTCTTTGCATATTTGATTTATTAAACTCGTAGTTTTGGAAGACAGATTAT
>DAOVYU010000277.1 GCA_030635465.1 Bacteroidales bacterium
GATTTGATCGGAATAAAGATTTCTTATGGTATTAAATTAGCAACCAGTAAATCTGAAAAAATTATAACAAAAGAATAAATTCAATAATAAATTAAAATAAAGAAATATAAAATGAAAAAGTTTGAATTGTTTGTATTGTTGTTTATAGGTTTAAATTTATTATGGAGTTGTGGAAAACCAACTACACCAGAAACAGTGGTTCCTCCCGATATTTCTGGCGGATATAAAATTGTTAACAAGTATGTTACATCAGGTTATGCACAGGATGTATTAAAAAAAGACAATTTATTATATGTAGCGCAAGGTGAAGGAGGTTTGGAGATTGTGGATGTAGCAGAAATAGAAAACCCGGAAACTGTTTCTATTGCCACTGATGGAGTTCGAGGATATTCAACCAAGGTTGCTATGTATGATACAGTTGTATATTTAGCTGCCGGATCATTCGGTGTAACAGTAATAGATGTTGCTAATCCTTCTGAACCTATTGTAACAGCTGCAAATACTTCTATGAAACCTGCTAAGAATATGCATATTATGGGTATTTATTTATTCACTGCAGTAAGTGAGCTTGGGGTGAAAATTGCTGATATAAGTTATCCGACTGTACCAAATCCCAAGGGTGACATTAGTACATCAGGGTACGCCCAAGGTATGACTACTACAAGTGACAGTGCATTGTTACTGGTAGCGTGCGGTGAAATGGGCTTGTCTGTATATGATATTTCGGATTTTCAAGAAGGATACGGAATTTATCCACGTATTGGATGGTGTGATACACCCGGGAAAGCAGAAAATATTATCATTAAGGAAGATGAATCCATAGCGTTTATGGCTTGTGGAACTGCAGGGCTTCAAATTATTGATTATGCTGATACAAATAATGTGCATATTATAGGAAGTTTTGATGGTGGAGGATATGCCAAAGACCTGCTTTACAGGAATCAAAAAATCTATCAAACTGTTGAATTAGGAGGCTTGCAAATTATTGACGTATCCGACTATTCCAATCCCACTATAATTGGTGTGGTTGATACTGAATTTTCACTTGGACTGGAAATGGATGAAGACTATATTTACGTAGCTGATGAGATAGAAGGATTGATCATTATTTCAATTCCTGATGGTCATTGAGAATCATTAATAGAGTTTGTTAAATAATTAATCAAGTCAAATTAGTAAAAAGCCTTTTGGAAAAGAATAATTCAGCTAGTACTATCAGCTTAACTGTGAAAAAGCAACGCTTCGACTATATCGACCAGTTTCGTGGTTTTGTTGGTATTCTTATGCTGGTTGGTCATTGTTCTTACTACTTCAATTCAATTTGGTTAAATCTCGATCCATTTGATCCACTTTTCCCTAACTGGAGCCAGTTTGCACTCCGTTATGTAGGTTACTTATGTGCCCCGGGTTTTTTGATGATGAACGGAGCCATGGTCTGGTGGTCTTATCATAAAAGAATTTCAAAGGGAACGGCTGATTGGACAGTCAGATGGCATTTGATTCAGCGAGGTCTTTTTCTTATAATAGTACAGATGATTTGGGTTAACTCTTCCTGGGGTGGATTCAGGGTTTTGCAGCCATGGCATTTTGGTATTATTGCAACTATCGGTTTTTCCATGATTTTGTTAACCCTGATTATAAATATGCGATGGCAGATACAACTTTTCATTGCTCTGGCTATTCTTGTTATCCACCCTTTCCTGCTCGATATTTCGTATGATCCTGAAAATACATGGGCCAGGGTATTGATGCAAACATTCATTGACTCAGGAGAGTTTAATAAATATCCGGTTTTACCATGGTTTGCATTAGCAACATTGGGTGCCGTAATGGCAACGGGATGGCTTAAAGAATGGAAAACAAATCAGCAACGAATAATTATAAGCATTGGAATTGCGTCAGTCGCAATCATACTGGCGATTGTTGTGCGTACAGGACGTGGATTTGGAACAATTTCCCCCTTTTCCGACTTTGGATCATGGTCATTTTTACTGGATCAAAAGTATCCACCAAGCCTCTACATGAACCTCTGGTTTTTTGCAGCTGTGGTTATTGCAGTTAGCTTATTCATTGCCATTGGTAAAGTAGCTCCGAAATTGTTGATAGTATTCAGTATTCCGGGTAAGGTACCGCTTTTTTTCTATGCTGTTCACCTGGCTATTTTAGGCATCTTTGTGAAACGAATTGGTATATTTTATCGGGAGGGTGGGGTATTGGCTTCCTTAATTGGAGTTGTTGTTATGCTGGTAATAATGCTTCCCTTATGCAAATGGTTTTATGGTGTAAAACGCCGGAGTAAGAATTTTTTCATCCGTATGATTTAAATCGGGAAGGATAAACATGAAAAAGATGAAATTAGCTACTTTAACAATGTTATTTATAAGCTCATTAATTTTTTTAATGACAGCTTGTTCCAGTCGTTTAGAAACCCCTGTTATAGAAGATGATTTGACAATTGTTTATCCTTCTAAAAAGGCTAGTGGAATCTCAGCAAAGATCACTTTATACAGAAAAGTTGAAAAGAAAACGGGGGATCTTTTAGGATCTGGAACCATTTTTACCATCAGGGAAAAAGCCAATCTTCGTGCTGTTGTTGATTTGGAGAATCTTTATAATAATACTTATAAAGATTTAATGTTCCACTTCGACTGGATAGGCCCAAATGGTAAATCATTTTATTTAAAGCGCGTTGACCTTGTGCATAATGATTCTACTTCAATGATTAATAGTTCAATCTCCATTTCACCCGAACAACGACAACCCGGAGAATATATCCTGCGAATTTACTTTTTCAGGGAGTTGATCGCAGAGAAAAAGTTTGAGATCCTGCCGAAATTCAAGTTCAATCGTTCGAAGGAAAAAGGAATAACTGCAGAAATTACACTTTATAGAAAAAAGAGTAAAAAAACAGGTAAACTAATTGGAGAGGGGACAGTATTTAAAATCAAAGAAAAGACGAAAGTCCGCGCACTGGTAGAATTAGAAAATCGATTTGCTTATGGTGATCAGGAACTGGTATTCCGTTATGAATGGATTGGGCCTGATGGTTTATCATTTTATGGAAAACAGATTGACTTATTTCCAGGTGATTCAACATCAATAATTAGGAGTTCGATTTCGATACCACCTGAAAAAAGAGAACCCGGGAAATATAGTTTGAGGGTTTACCTCTATGATACATTGATTGCAGAGAAAGAATTTGAATTGCTCCGGAATAAGTAGGTCATTTAATTTCACATCTTCTATCACCTCTTCAATAACTGAATAAGAACAAGTGTTAAATCTGACTTGAAATAACTAATTTTACTGGTAAAATATCACAAAATGAGATTTTCAATCACTCTAATTATTTTATTCGGAATTAGCAATCTATTTAGCCAACAAAATAATCAAATCGACTACACCCAATTCGTAAACCCCTTCATCGGTACTAAAAAAATGGGTCACACTTTCCCCGGCGCAGTTATCCCTTTTGGAATGGTTCAATTGAGTCCCGATACAGATACCATTGGTTATTGGGATATTGAGAATGAAAGGTATAATAAAACGGTTTATGAATATTGTGCTGGTTATCAATATGATGATCCA
>DAOVYU010000375.1 GCA_030635465.1 Bacteroidales bacterium
GGATGCCATGCCAGCCTGCCCTGCAGATATATATATCATTCCTGCAGACCCACGTGCATAGAAGCGACTATTTATGGTTTGGGTATTGCCTCCTTGAATTTCATAGTTACAATTTGCATGCAAATACAGTTTTTCAAATGAATTGCTTCCTAGTATCGACCCGTTATTTCTAAATACAACATCATAATAACTAAGATTACCCCCATCAAACAAATTAGTGGAAGCCAAATCACCCTGAACAAATTCTATTACTGAAGTTCCTTTTATTAAATAAAGATTACTATTTACCTGCCATTTACCACTACCCCCATGTATTTTTATAACGGAAGAATCCAATTTAAGGACTTTACTATTGGAACTGGTTGAAAAAAACGCACCACATGAAACCAGGTTTCCCAAAGTGTTTAATGAACCATTATTTAAGTAAATACTTTTTATTCCACAATCCAGTGAACCTGAGATACTCCAAATCCCCGGACCGTCAAAGAAAATATTGGAATTTAATTCCATACCAGCACTTAAAATATTTTGATCATAACCATCACCTTCAAAATAAATATCACCACTATAATTAATTCCCACCTCCTCAGATAAAATCAAGGAGCTATAAATATGGAGATCATTATTTCCACTGATAGTTGGATCATTAGTTACATTAGCCCAATCCATCTTGAAACATTCAGCTTCAATATCAATGGTGACAATCTGGTTTTCAGATGAAAACGAATTGGCATTGAAAATTACATTATCGATTTGTGAGGGTAAACCGCCTTTCTCTGAAGACCAATGCAATGAATCGGACCAGTTTCCAGTCCCGCCAATCCAATAATAATCTTCTCCCTGCCCCATCAATAAAATGGGAAAAAGAATAGAAAAAAGATAAATTAAATTTTTCCTGATAAATCGCCCTGTCATTCTAAAATATTATCAGTTTGTCGGAAAAGTGCTAAATTCTGACTTAAAGTTTAACACTAGATAGCATTTGTTCATTCGCCCGACATACAATAGTTTCACTCCATAATTTAAGGAGTTATCAATTATTATTGAGTTTACGACACCTATGAGTTATAGCCAGAGTTAATTTTAATACCGAAATATTAAAGAACTCAAAAGTATTAAAAAAACTTGATATCCAAATGGTTCAATATTACAATTCATTCATTTAATATTAACACTATACGTATATATTTACCCAAACCGTTTGATCCCTTATTATTCCTTAATGGCAATCCTTTCTCCAGACAATTATATTTTATTAATTTTGAATTTTTCTTTTTGCCATAAGAAGCCTTAAAATATTTATATGTCAACAATTCAAAAAACGTTAAAAGACAACACAGCACTGCGATGGGGAATTTTAATTCTAATTGCTTTTGTCCAGGCAGCTAATTATTATTTCTATGATGCCATTTCTCCATTGAAACGTGACCTGGAAGAGCATTTTAATTTTACAAATACCGATTTTGGATTGTTCGTATCAGCTTATTCCATCCCAAACATATTTCTATTAATGTGTATTTGGGGAGGTATAATCCTTGATAAACTTGGAATCCGCAGAACTGGTTTTCTTTTCGTTTTCCTCATGACTGGAGGGGCAATGATAACTGCATATGGAGCGAGTAATTATTATAGTGAAGGAGGATTTGGTTTTGGTTTTATGAATACCTTTCTACCTACCTATTCGCCTGAATTAAAAATGATGTTACTGGGTCGGTTTTTCTTTGGACTTGGAGCAGAAACCAGCATTGTAGTTGTTAGTAAGGTTATAGTCAAATGGTTTAAAGGCAAAGAGTTGGCCATGGCATTTGGATTTAAGATCGGGATCGCGCGAGCTGGATCCTGGGCAGCATTTTATTTTTCGCCAGTCATTGCTGCTAATTCCTCTTCATGGAATGTTGCAATATGGTTTGCAGCAATGTTACTGGTTATTGCCATGCTGGCATTTCTCGTGTATACCATGTTTGATAAAAGACTGGATAAACAAATTGATAAAATTAAGCTGTTGGGTGATGATGAAGTTTTTCATATGAGTGACCTGATGAAATTAGTTACCAACAGATCCTTTATTTTTGTTACACTGCTGTGTATGACATTTTATTCGGCAGTATTCCCATTTCAATCTTTTTCACCGGATTTTTTCTTAAATAAGTTTGGATTTACCCAGGAAATGAGTGGAAAAATCGCTTCTCTTCTATCTATAGGGACTACCTTCTTCACACCATTGGTAGGTTTGTTTGTCGACAAAAAAGGTCGCAGTGCTACACTAATGATTTTCGGGTCAATTCTCATTGTGTTCGTGCATTTATCTTTTGCTTTAACAATGATTTCACCGATATTTTTGATGATCGTATTGGGAATAGCATTTTCGCTGGTACCTGCAGCCATGTGGCCTTCGGTTGCGAAGATAGTGGATGAACGAAGAATAGGATCGGCCTATGGAACCATGTTTGCGGTTCAAAACCTTGGCCTGTGGATATTTCCACTCTTAATCGGAATTATACTTGACAAAACCAATCCAGGTGTAACGCCTGAAGATGTCTCAAATGGAACAGCTACTTATGATTACACCCTGGCAATTTTAATGCTTGCAATGCTTGGTGTGCTGGGTGTGATATTTGCTTTGCTGCTTAAACGAGCAGATAAAACTTCAGGATATGGACTTGAGTTACCCTCAAATGCAAAATAAGGAATATGTACTTTGTTAAATCTCCTAAAATGTTTGATTTGTTGTACCCGGATTTAATCTGGCGAATTCGAAGTACAGAAAAGAAATTGTATCTGACTTTCGATGATGGACCTGATAAAACTCTGACAC